>JAIRNJ010000218.1 GCA_031258115.1 Treponema sp.
TTCTGAACCAGGCCGTTTTCAAAGCGTTTATACTCATGGACTGAAGCCACTATTCACCTCGTGCAAGTTATTACTCTCCATTCTACCTTGATTCTGTTAACTCTGTCAACTTTTATATAAAGATCGGCATAATCAGAGCGCCTTATAACCGGATTCAATAGCCTGGACGTTCAAAGGAATGAATTTATGCTTGTCGGGACTGAAAAAATGTTCCAGGATACCCTGGATTCCATTAATCGACAGGGCTCCGGTAAGCTTTGCCATGGCTCCCAGGGCCACCATATTGGCAATTCGTATATTCCCAAGCTTTTCGGCAAGCCCCGTAGCCTCCAGCTTGACAACTTTTATGTCTTTCCGGCGGGGCTCTTCCTTTACCAGGCTTGAATTTATCAGCATGAGTCCTCCCGGCTTGAGACTTTCCTCGCAGAGGGGCAGGGAATCGCCGTTCATCACGAGAACCGAATCGGGAGAGGTTACCAGGGGGCTGGCGATCTCCCTGTCGGAAACAATAACGCCGGCCCTGGCAACGCCTCCCCGTTTTTCGGCTCCATAAAAGGGAAAAAAGCTGACGTTCTTCCCCTCTTTCATGGCACAGTACACCCATATCTGTCCCAGGGAGATGATTCCCTGACCGCCAAAGCCTGCAAAAAACGATTTCTCTGTCATTATATGCCTCTACAGTGTGTTTTTGATTTCTCCCAGGGGGAAAACCGGGATCATGTTCTTTTCAAGCCACTCTACGGACTGAAGGGGCTCCATACTCCAATTTGTGGGACACTGGGAGAGAACTTCCACCATGGTGAAACCCTTACCCTGCATCTGCGCCTCAAAAGCCTTTTTGATGTACGTTTTGGTCTTGCGTACATTGGCCGCATTGTTCACCGCTCCCCTGGCAATGTACCGGCTGCCTTCCAGAGTCGCCAGCAGTTCCCCAACCCGGATGGGATAGCCCATGCCTGCGGCATCGGGGTCACGGCCATGGGGAGCGGTAGCCGCCTTCTGGCCTACCAGGGTGGTGGGGGCCATCTGGCCTCCGGTCATGCCGTAAATGGCGTTATTCACGAAGATCGTGGTGAATTTCTCCCCCCTGTTGGCCGCGTGGATCATCTCCGCCGTGCCGATGGCAGCCATGTCGCCGTCACCCTGGTAACAGATTACCAGCCGGTCGGGGAGCACTCTTTTGATACCCGTGGCCGCGGCAGGCGTCCTCCCGTGAGGAGGCTGCACCGAATCGAAATCAAAGTAGAGATCCGCCCAGATGGCGCAGCCCACAGGGTTGGTGATAAGGGTCCTTTCCCGCAATCCCATTTCGTCAACAAGTTCGGTGATGATCCTGTGAATCACCCCATGCCCGCAGCCGGCGCAGTACTTGGTCTGCACCTTATACAAACTGTCAGGATGCCCGTATAACTGATTCATGGAATCCTTCATTTTCCGATTATCTCCCTGGCTTTGGCGAAAACCTCTTCCTCCGTGGGGATCATTCCCCCGGAATGACCCAGCAAGTGTACCGGGGCCGCGGCAATGCCGGGATTCTTCCGCACCGCTTCAAGCACACTCAAGTTTACATCCTCCACAAGCTGCCCGAGACTCATCTCAACAACGAGAAGCGGCTTCCCGTTTGCCGCAATAGCTGCCAGCGCTTCGAAGGGAAAGGGCCAGAGGCTGATGGGCCTGAAGAGGGCAAGCTTTATTCCCGCCTCCTCCGCCAGCATCTTTGCGCCGAGGCTTACCCTGGCGCTCGTGCCGTATGCCACCAGGGTGAGCTCTGCGTCCGAAGCGCCGTGCGGCACACCGGTATATTCAAAACGGGTTTCTTTGGCCTTTATCTCTTCGTAACGGGCAAAACGGGCGCGGGTTTTCGCTTCCAGTTCGGCGGGAACAAGATTAATTGAGGTGATGTGCACCGCTTCGGCCCTCTTTCCGCCTGCACGTTCCTGCATTTTACCGGCGATCCAGTCCCTCTGCGGCAGTTCTGCAAGAGACCTTTCCGGGGGAAGCACAACGCCTTCCATCATCTGACCGATCATACCGTCGGCCTGGAGGATAACGGGCATACGGTACTGATCCGCCAGATCAAAGGCCAGCGCCGTCAAATCGGCGCATTCCTGAACACTTTTGGGGGCCAGTACGATGCAACGGTAATCGCCATGGCCGCCGCCCCTGGTGGACTGAAAGTAGTCGCTCTGCGCGGGGGCTATGGAACCCAGGCCCGGTCCGCCCCGGACTACATTGACAATGACGCAGGGCACATCCGCTCCGGCCGCGTAACTGATGCCTTCCTGTTTAAGGCTTATGCCGGGGCTGGAAGAGGAAGTCATGGCCCTGGCCCCTGCGCATGAAGCCCCGTACACCATGTTGATGGCCGCAGTCTCGCTTTCAGCCTGAACGAAGACTCTGCTCCGTTCAAGCATATTCTTTGCCATGTAGGCGATAAGCTCATTCTGCGGGGTAATGGGATACCCAAAATAGGCGCCGCAGCCCGCCCTGATGGCCGCCTCGGCGATGGCATCGTTCCCCTTCATCAAAACTTTTTCTTCACTCATGCTCTACCTTCCTCAGTTCAAACACCGTGATGCATACATCCGGACAGACAGTATAACAATTTCCGCAGGCAATACACTTTTCTGCATGTACAGGCGCGGAAGGATACACTCCAAAGGAATTGGCTCCCATGTCCTGCTCCAATACCTTTACCGGACAGGCCCTGATGCACAAAAGGCAGCCCTTACACAGTTCCCTGTCAATCTCAACTTTTCCCTTCTTCGCCATGGCGTCTCCTCTTCACGGGAATATATCCGCAAAGTAACCGGCTTTGTGGACAGACACTATATATTAGAGTTATTCAAAAACTTCGGCTTTGAAAGAAACTCTTATATCAATTTATAAAAAATCAAGGGAAATAGCTACTATGCCATGAAAAAACGCAAACCTATGGTGACATTTCTATTGAACGCTGAGAAAACGCAAGCCCATAGTTGACATTTTTTTACTCATGGCAGGTGGAAATCTTTATCTTTATATTGCTTTTCCGGTGAATGTACCGCATTCTATATTCATCTTTCCAGGAATCATAAATTATGATACGGATAGCCATTGTTGACAGATGCGAAGAAGACCGGAATAGAACCGTTTCTTTCTTCGAGACTCAAAAGGATATCAGGGTAAGCGCCGTTGGATCCAATGCCTACGATGCCATTGTCCTTGCAAGCCGGAATCCTGAAATCATCATCCTGGATTTGGAAGACGAAATTATTGATGAACCATCCATACTTCCCATCATAAGGCGCCGTTCTCCCAATACGTCTATAATCATCTATACCCATGCCGAGGATGAAGAACACATATTCAGAAGCTTTTCCGGCGGCATATACGGCTACCTTCTCAAATGCGGTAATCTGGATGAACTGGCCTCCGCCGTCCGGAATATCCATGCAGGAGATTATTTTTTCTGTTACCGGATAATGGCGAAACTTCTGCAAATTGTTCCTCAACTCGTCTGGCCCCGGAAGAGCCGGGGAGGCCCTCTCTGTGAATATGAAACCGTCCTGCCTTTAAGTCTCTCAAGCTCGGAATTGCGGATCATGTTTTATCTGGGTCAGAACTGTTCCAATCGTGAAATTGCCTCTTACATGAATCTGACGGAAGGAACAATCCGTAACAAAATTTCTTCGGCCCTGCAGAAAACAGGGCTGCGTACCCGGAGCGAACTGGCTGTCTTTGCCCTTAAAAGCGGAATCAACTGCCCCAGCAGAAACAGGCATAACAATAATCATGGAACCTCAGCCGGGCCGGATATGAGAAGGTTCCCCTCTTAATAGACATAATCCGGGGAATGGCTTAAAATGAACCTGTTCCAAAATCTAAAGATTTTTGAACAGAGAGTAAAAGTATTGCGGGGAGGTATCAATCATGAAAACCGTATGCGGTATAGACCTTGGAACCCAGAGCTGCAAGGTGGTGATCTATAACTACGAAAAGAAGTCTATCGAAGAGAGCGCCCAAATACCGGTAGACCTCATTGCCGAAAACGATGGTACCCGGGAGCAAAAGGCCGAATGGTATGACAAGGCGCTCAGGGATTGTTTTGCCAAAATAGACGGCAGGATCAAGAAAACCGTTCAGGCTATCGGAGTAAGCGGACATCAGCACAGTTTTGTTCCTCTTGATGAGAAGGGAAAACCAATCTACAACGTCAAACTCTGGAACGACACTTCCACTGCCGCCGAATGTGAAGAACTTACCAAAGCTGCCGGGGGTGAAAAAAAGCTTATCGCAAAAGCAGGGCTTCCCATGCGGCCCGGATACACTGCCCCGAAGATCCTCTGGCTCAAGAACCACAAACCCAAAGTTTTTGCAAAGCTTAGGCATATCCTTCTTCCCCACAACTACATCAACTTTCTTTTGAGCGGGAAGTACTGCGCCGAATACGGTGATGCCTCGGGAATGGCAATTTTTGATGTACGCAAACGTACATGGTCAAAAGCGATAGCGGATCTCATAGATCCTGCGGTGATCAGGTATCTTCCCCCGCTTATCAAATCGGATGAGGCCGCAGGACTGGTGTCGGCCCAGGCCGCGGCGCTCTACGGCCTGCCTGAAGGCGCCCTGGTAGCATCCGGTGGCGGCGACAACATGATGAGCGCCATAGGAACGGGCACCGTAAAGGACGGCTTCCTTGCCATGAGTCTTGGGACTTCCGGCACCCTCTTTGGGTTCTCCAGGAGCCCGGTAATCGATCCCAGCGGAGATCTGGCAGCTTTCTGCTCCTCTTCCGGCGGCTGGCTCCCCCTGCTCTGTACCATGAACTGTACCGTAGCCAGTGAAGAAATCCGCGGCCTCTTCGGCCTTGATGTAAAAGCTTTTGATGCCGAGGCTTCAAAAGCCCCCATCGGCGCCGAAGGCGTCGTAGTGCTTCCCTTCTTCAACGGCGAGAGGACTCCCAACCTGCCCAACGGCAGGGCCAGCATCAACGGGATCAGCGCGGCCAACTTCAAACGGCAAAACATAGCCAGGGCAAGCCTTGAATCCGCCATCTTCGGTATGCGTATCGGGCTTGAGGGCTTCAACAAACTGGGCTTCAAGGCAAAAGAGATACGGCTTACCGGAGGCGGCGCAAAGAGCCCCCTCTGGCAGCGCATAGCCGCCAATGTGATGAATCTTCCTGTCCGCTTTCCTTCTTCAAGTGAAGCGGCCGCCCTGGGCGGGGCGATACAGGCCCTCTGGTGCTGCGAACTTAACGAAGGCAAAAAAAGTTCGATAGAATCTCTCTGCGAAGAACATGTTGCCCTGGAAGGCGGAGTAACCGTAAAGCCCGGCAAGGCAGAGGCAAAAGCCTATGACAAGGCATATCAGGAATACTCCCGATACCTTACAGCATTGAGCCCCTTATATAAATAGAGTCCGGAGCCTGTCCCAAAAACCGAAGTTTTGGGAAAGCCTCTCTATGCCATGGAGAACAGCCCCGCCTGCCGGAGCTGTAATGAGAACTGTATAAAATTTACCCGCTTCCTTGAGGGCCGGGACGAAAAAAAACCCTGCGGCCGCGTGCGGAGCAGGGTTTTTTGTTACCGGCCGGAATTGTTAAGATTCCGAGCTTCTTGCAAAACCCGGTTGGTTTTGCCGAAGCTCCTGCAGTTTTTCGGCCTACGGCCTACAAAACTGCTTTTTTTAGTGGTTGCTCTTTCAAAACTGAAGTTTTGAAAGAGCCTCTTCCTAATGAGCCTTATATGTCCAGAATTTGTTTATTGTAAAATTGACAGGAACCGTAACAAACAGGTTGAGAATGGGGGCCAGAACCCTTGAAACATGAATCACCTCAACCTGCAGCACAAGAAGACCATTGGAGAGGATAAAACTGAAACTATAGGCGATAAGAGCTTTTATAAGGCTGCGGCCCGCGGTCTCCCGGCCGTCCGGGAACACAAATTTTCTGCTTAAAATATAGGCTATGGCTACGGTAATTACAAAGGCGCTAATACTGCCCAGAAGGTAAAAATCCGGATTAATCCAGATAAAAAAATAGTAGATCGCCAGGAAGAAAACAGTATTGAAAAAACCTACGATTCCAAAACGCAGAAACTGTTTGATGTACCGGATTATCAGAATCCGATCAATAGTGGGCATAAAAATTTCCGCCTAATCGTAGTGTCCAAGGCTGTAATCTCCCGAAACTGTTATCAGGAAGGCAAAGCTGAAAGGTCTGTTGAGATTATCCGCATTGCTCAGGTAATAGGCGCTTTCTTTGCCTCCCAGCGCCATCCTGCTTCCCAGATAAACGCTGATATGCTTTATGGGTTCTATGGAGATACCCGGCGTTAACCAGGCGGATTTTTCCTCAAATGAATAGAGGCACTGGGCAAAGATACGGAGATTCTTAAAATCAATGGGCCGGAGAACCAGATTTACCGCGGCATTGGATCCGATGATGTATGAAGAAACCTCCGCTTCGGAAAATTCATCTTTTTCGCTGTAATAGATATTTTCCTTATCCTGATTGTAGAAGTACTCTAAATTCAAACTGATCTTTTCCCCAAAAAAATCACGCGCGGCGCCGATACCGAAGGCTCCCCGGTTCCTCTCCCAAAAATCCATCGGCATTTCAGAATCGTACTGTACGGCATACATGAGGTCTGTATAAAATTCCGTATCCAGTACCGTTGTTTTCAGGGAAAGGAAGGAACGGAGAGGCATGGCCTTGTGAAAGAAGAGCCCCAGATCCATATCCACCCAGCGGGTTGCGGCATTGTATTTTGTACCGTAAGCCATCTCCTTTATCCCCGGAGAAGTAGGGTCTTGCATGAAGCCGGGCCGGGTCAATACCAGAAACTGAAGGCCCCCGATACCTATCGGAATATCAGCCTTTACCAGGTATGAGTCTCCGCCCGGATTATCCAGGGGCAGCCGGGCGGGAAGATTGGTAAAAGTATAGTTACGGGACTGACCCCAGTTAATAACGGTTTTCCCGGCCCGGAAATAGGCGTGGTTTAAAAAATTGTAATCCATGAAAAATTCGCTGACAATGAAGGCAAAGGCCGGATAGGAAAAAGAAAACCCGTTTTTTATCCGCAGAATATCTGAAAGCTGAAAATCCAGACTCAGAGTTCCCGTCATCCCCACCCCCGCATTGGGGGTAAACTCAGTTTCGCCGCCCGGATTGTAAGTATCCTCCCAGTGCCAGGGAGCCTCTGTCCAGCCGGGATTCAGGCCGCCGTACAGGGAAAATGAAGCGTCAAACGTAAAGCCCTTGCGTTGTAAAAAATCGTTTAATACATTCGCCGGAGAAGAAGGCCGGCCCTCCGCATCCTCCGCTTTCCTTCCTCCGGCAATTTCTTTTTCCGTATCCCCCGTTTCCCCATCTTCAGATTCATCAAACATGGAATCAATATCCCAGTTTTCATCGTCAACTGCCGTTTGTGCGTAAAGCAAAGGCCCTGCAAAAAAAATTGTAAAAATGAGCGCGCATGCGGCAAGACGGGATTTCATTTGTTCACCGATTCCAGGAAGACTTTGGAATAAACCGAATCGGCTACCTTTTCGAAAGAAGGCTTGTTTATGGAAATTTGAGTCTTCTCGTTTTCAAATTTGCCGTTTATCACTGCGCCCCGCAGTTCCTCTACAAAAAGGATACGTTTGGGTACAAAGCGGCTTCCCATCTGATAGTAGTCCGGAAAAGCGCTGGTACGCAAAAGTTGACCGGAGAGACTGTAATCTTCAGTCTTGCGGACAAGCCCGTCCTCGCTGATCCATATCTTCATTTTAGGATAGGTCACCTCGGTAGTTACGGCCTCCAGGAAAAGTACCCGGCAGTTGAAACGTCCCAGCTTTTCATTCTCGCCGCGTATTATCCTGTAATCTTCGGCCAGTGTGGAACGGGTAAAGTCGGAGTTCCGGGCATTGGTATTCTGAAAGCGTTCCTGACTGTTGGTGGTATTGAAACGCCGGCTCTGGGGATCGTAAAACCAGAGGGTTTTCCCCTGCTTCAGGTAACCCTGCCCCCGGCTCACCGCCGGCTGCATGATAACGATAACATATGTCTCCTTCGAATCCCTCCGGAAGACCCCCGCTATCGTCGTGGACCGGGCCTGCCCCGGCTTTTCCTGCACAATCGTATATTCGGCAGAAAAATCGGTATCGTAGTAGCTGACAAGGTTGTCGGCCCGTTTAAGAATATCCAGATCTCCGGCCCGGAGCGGAAAAGAAAGCAGCAGAAAGATAAAAAACACGCTTCCCCGCCGGGCCCGGAAACAGGCTTTCCCCTCCAGGACACACTTTGAGATCCCGTTTGGCTTATTCACTATGAATCTCCTCCGGCGAGTAACCGGGGCAAGGGGCTCCTCAATGAACGGTAGGCAGGAACCGAAACTGCAATAAGCATCATCCCCAGAATCGCCGTCATATTGATTAAAACAGTTTTGGGGAGGTAAAGGGAACGCAATTTTCCGTTTTTTAAGAAAATTTCAAAACCGGGAAACCATGAAAATGGGATAAAGGAAACCAGAGAGCTGAGGAAGAAGGTAAGCATAAACCCGGCGGCAATCGAAACGCAGACAAGGGCAAAGGTTTCAATGATTAGAACGAGCCTCAGATCTTCCTCATGGAAACCGATGGCCTGCATGGTTCCCATTTCACGGGCCCGTTCATGGAGGAGCAGACGGTATGTCACGGCGGCGCTGACCAGGATGATAAGGAGCATCATGCCGTAGAGAAAGTAGGTTATGATGTTTATGGCGCCCAAAAGATCCGATATTTCGGAAAGATAGACAGACAGGCTGATAACAAAGGCTATGATCCCCTCCCATGAACCCTTATTCATTTCCTTTGCGAGTTCATCCCGATCCTTTATCAGGGGCCCGACAGGGATATGTCCGGAAAGTTCATTGTGCAGAAGGAGACGTTTGTGTTCAGCGCCCTGACGATCGGCAAGATAGATACCTACCATGTAGGCATCATTATCGTCGTGGAGAAGCAGGCGGTTCAGGGTAACACGGGAAACATAAGCCTTATAATAGCCAAAAATTGATGAATCGTACATGATACCCTTCACGATAAAAACACCGGTATTTTTCTGCCCATGCCGGGTATCAATCTCCAGTATAAGACTGTCCCCCTGCCTGGCGCCCAACAGCTCTGCTACAGGCCGGGAAAGTACGATGCTGTCCCCGTCCGCCGCAGAAACATCCAGAGGGCTCTGGTAATCCAGACTATTGAAATAGGAAGCCTCATTATCCCAGTCAACACCGATAACATACTTAAGCCTTACCGCTGTTCCATTATAATAGAGGATGCCTTTATCTCCAAAATGGGTACGCTCCACCGTATGAATGGGATTTATGCCGATATTCTTCAGCGAGGCGTATACGGTTTCTATTTCATGACGGCTTAGATGAAAATGATTAGCAGAATCTCTATCAAAGCCGGCTACAACAATATCGCCGGCATAATGATCCTGGGCGGATTTATACACATTTTCATACATATCATCTTTGAAGGAGGTAATCAGTGTAACAATGGTAAAACCAAAGCTAAGGGCCAGGAAGAGAAACAAATACCGCCGTTTATAACGCCAAAGGTATTTAAGGGCAAGCTGAAAAAGTTTGACATACTTCACGATTCTATCCCTGACGTACCGCAACAACGGGGTCAATATGTACCGCCATTTCAACGGGATACACCGAAGATGCCGCCCCAAGAAAAACCGCAACAAGGAAGGACAGGACGGCTGCACCGGGAAGGAAGGAAAGGGAAAGAATTTCGCCTCCCAAAAGAGTGCCGACAAGAACATTGGGAATATGCAGGGCCAGGCTATTGACGATACGTATTGCCCCATATCCGGCAAGAATACCCGCAGTACCGGCAATGAAGGCAAGAATAATATTTTCTCCCATGACAAGAAAACGTATATGGGAATCGTGGGCGCCCATGGCCCTTAGCGTACCGATTTCCCGAGTCCGCTTGAATAATGAAATAAGAAGGATGTTTACTGCAGCAATGATACCGGCAACACTGACAATAAATATACCTCCATTAAAAAGTGACTGGATCAAGAGGAGCAGTATTGCCGATTGACCTGCCGCTATACGCCAGCCAACGGCAGTAACACCGTAGTTTTCAAGCTTTTTATTCAGGGAGGCGATTACAAAGACAGGGGAAACACCTTTTTCCAGCCGCAGAATAATGAAATTCCAGTCGCCTCCAACCAGCGCCTCCGGTTCCGCAGCGTCTTCAAAACTTTCCAAAAATGACTCAAGAGATTCGGCGGAAAAAGAATCTTCCGGTACTGATAGTGCAGTATCTTCCCCTGTATTAAAAAGATCTTCCAAACCGGCATCAAGAAGCCCAAGCGCATCCTCAGCCGCATCAAATTCCATGGAAGCTACCATTATGGAGTTAAGTACCCGAATCGTCTGCGGATCGGTGATTACCACTTCATTCATAAACTGACCGGAATTCCGGTAACGGTAAATACCAAGCAGAGGAACTTCCCGGATCTTGAAACCGGCCTCCGCGCCTGCGGTCAACAGCACCGGATCTCCGATAGCAGGATAAGTACCTGTCTGTCTTTTAATCCGTTCTGCACGTTCTCTTGTAATCATCACTCCGAATTCACCTGACTGCAGAAACCGGCCTTCTTCCAGAATAATCCCGTTAAAAAGATCGAAATATGTCAGGGCATCCACACCGCAGAGGGGAGCAATTTCCCGCACGGCGCAGAGATCCACAACGGCAGTACCGGATACCTGGCTGCTTAACATAGACACTCCCGGCTCGGCAGAGACGATTTCTTTCACCATATCATAGGCGGGGAGGGGGGGAATTGAAAAAAAAGAATCGATAATCGGTGTATTTGCCCCGAAAAGGTTCATGGAAACATTTCCCCGTTTCTGGATCACCACATCCCCGGTTAAACATTCTACGTAAGCTTCACGCAGTCCCTGATCCGATCTGCCCAGAAAACTATTGCCTATAAAAAAAAGAAACGTAATTGAAGAAATAAGGGTTATAATTACCGCACTGTTTTTTTTATTCCTGATGATATTGCGCAGGATCAAAAGCCAGATCATTTAAGAGGGGAGCCTTCGCTCCTGCGGAGAACGGAAGACGGTTCCGTCCTTGCCCGGTAAGGCCGCCTCTCCGGTCTTCCGCTGCTCGGATTCCACTTCCCCATCCCGCAGAAAAACAACATGGGTGGCCATTTCCCAAATATCAGGATCATGAGTAGAAAAAATGAAAGTGGTACCTTCGTCCCTGTTTACCCGTTTCATCAAGCTGAGAATCCGCTCGCCATTGACAGAATCCAAATTCGCTGTCGGTTCATCAGCAATGATAATCTTCGGACGGGTAACCAGCGCACGGGCAATCGCTACCCGCTGCTGCTGCCCCCCGGAAAGTTCCGCAGGGACATGATTTCTCCTGTCGGAAAGACCAACCTCTTCAACAAGATGCTCTACCCATTCACGCCGTTCTTTTTTGCTTTCCTTTCTCCGTCCGATTACCAGGGGCAGTTCCACATTTTCAAACACCGTTAAAACCGGGAGCAGATTGAAAGATTGAAATACAAAACCGATATATTCCTGCCGCATTTGTGTAAGAGCCTTGCGCTTTAATCCGGTACACTTCTTCCCGTCAATGATTAGCTCACCGCCGCTGGGCCGGTCAATGAGACCTATAATATTCATCATGGTGGTTTTACCGGAACCGGAAGGCCCGGCAACAGAAATAAAATCCCCGGCGGTAAAATCCAGATTAATACCTCTGAGGGCATGAACATTTAACTTTCCCATGGGATAGGTCTTACTTACGTTTTGAAGACTTATCATCCCTCCTATACCCCGGCCCGGCTGAAAATCGTTACCAGTGTTTTAAAAAATATCGAAATATCCAGAAACAATGACATATTCTTGATGTAATATAAATCGTATTGCAATTTCTTGTAAGTATCCTCCCTTGAAGGAGAATGATACTCGCCGGAAACCTGATCCCAGCCGGAAATTCCGGGCTTTACCAGGAGCCGTTGCCGGTAGAAAGGCACCACCTGTTCCAGTTCTTCCACAAATTCAGGACGTTCGGGACGGGGCCCGATAAAACTCATCTCCCCCTTGAGAACATTGAGCAGCTGAGGAATCTCGTCTATTCTGCTTTTACGCAAAAACAAACCAAATCCCGTAACGCGGGGATCCTGCCGGTCTGTAGGCGTATAATCATTTCCCGACAGTTTCATACTGCGGAATTTAATAATTGAAAATTCTTTGCCCAGATAACCAATGCGTTTCTGGGTAAAAAGGGCCGGCCCCGGACTTTCCAGCTTGATAATGAGTATGATAAACGGCCAGAAAGGAAAACTGACAAGAAGCAAGAATACCGTCATAATAATATCAACAAATCTCTTGACATATTGATACAGACGTTTAGTGCTTAAATCTATATTTTTCAAAAACCATAATTCATTAACCGCGTCAATTGGGACACGGCGCAGGTATGTTTCATAAAAATACGGAATGTTGACAAAATAAACACGTTTATTCATAAGTTCAAACAAAATTTTCTGAAAGAAATATGATATATTCTTTTCGTATGCAAGGACAACAACCTTTATCTTATTGCCGGTAATGGCGCTGATAAACTCTTCATTTGCCTTTATTACTGGTATACCGCAACATTCATTATCATCGTACATATCATCAAAAATAAAAGGCACATTGTATCTCATATAGGAAAAATTTTTTATATTATGCAGGAGTTCAATAACGGTGTTGTTAATTCCAATAAATGCGATATTGACACCGGGAAAATACTTTATTGATATTCTGTAAAAGATCCAGCGCCACAGGGAAATAAAAGCAAAGGCAAACAAAGAAAACAGCGCCAAAATCGTTTTGGGAACGATCCGGGCACGGTAATTAAGATAATAAAGCGCAATACCCAATAAAGCAGAGATGCCGCTTATTACAAATATTTTGGAAAGTGTCGTGTAGCCGGTATAGGGCATCTCAAGGGAATAAAGTCCGGCGGTATAAAGACAGACCAGCCATGCGGTTATTATCGGCAAAAAAGCATACATGTGCGGGAAGAGTACCGGGATTTCAGGATGGCCCAGATTACGGAAAAATAACGCAAGATAGACAGAGAGAAAAAGAAGAAAAACATCCGTGACAGCAATGAATAATTGTTTTTTTTTACGGGAAAACTGCATTGGACATCAAAAATTAATCCGTTCTTCCTCAATAACGAGAGGCCTATTCATAATACGTGCGTTAATCACTAAGATATATTCGCCGATAAATCCGATGAAAAACAATTGTAATGCGCCCATTAAGAAGACGCCAATGACAACGGGTGCAATCCCCACAGAAAAAGATTCCCAGTTCAATAATTTATATACTAAATAAATAATCGCCATCGCAAATCCAATGAAAGAGCTTATAAATCCTGTAATGGTCGCAATCCGTAACCCAATCTTGGTATACGAAGTAAAACTCAACATAGCAGCATCATAGAGAGTATACCAGTTGTTATGTGTGGTACCCGATCTCCTCTTCTGTTGTTCATATTGGACATCAATCCGCTTAAATCCAAGCTCGGCGACTATTCCCCGCAGAAAAGGAACCGGATCATGAAGGTTCCTCATAACATCTACAAAAGATCTGTCATACAGACCAAAACCCGTAAAATGCTCAATCTGCTCTACATCTGACATCTTGTGAATTAACTTATAATAACAGGTACGCAGAAAACGTATCATCCTGTTTTCCTTACTTGTTGCCTTTATCCCTGAAACTATTTTATACCCCTCTTCCCACTTTTTTACAAAAACCGGGATACATT
>JAIRNJ010000229.1 GCA_031258115.1 Treponema sp.
ATCGTTCAGGGGAAGGTGAAGGGTAACATAGTCGGCTTTTGAGAGGAGGCCTTCAAGCGTGTCCGCCCGCTGAACCTGGTGGGAGAGGCTCCAGGCGGCGTCCACCGAAATGTAGGGATCGTAACCGGTAACCTCCATACCCAGGGCAATGGCGGCATTTGCGACGAGCGCGCCGATGGCTCCCAGCCCCACCACTCCCAGGGTTTTGCCGAAAAGTTCAGGCCCTTCAAACTGGTTTTTTCCTTTTTCCACAAGGTCGGGCACCTGATCCGCCATGCCGGCTATACTATTCCCCCAGACCACGCCCCCAAGAATATTCCGGGAAGAGAGGAACAGGGATGCCAGAACCAGTTCCTTTACCGCATTGGCATTTCCTCCGGGAGTATTAAAAACCACGATTCCCCTCTCGCTGCAGGAGGAAACAGGGATGTTGTTGTACCCTGCCCCGGCCCGGGCGATAGCCTTAACCGATGAGGGAATATCGACAGCGTGAAGATCTGCGCTCCGCACCAGAATGGCATCGGGATGGGGAATCTCGCTGGCAACTTCATATTTGTCCCTGGGAAAGAGATCGAGCCCCAGGGAAGAAATCTTGTTCATGGTTTGTATCTTAAACATAATTTGACTCCTGCTTCTTTCAATTCAAGTCCATGATGGGACAGGCACTACGTGAGACTCCGCTCAAATGTTTCCATGAATTGTATAAGAGCGCGGACGCCTTCAATGGGCATGGCATTGTAGATGCTGGCCCTCATGCCGCCCACCAGGCGATGCCCGGCAAGATTCACCAATCCTGCCGCCGCCGCTTCTTTTACAAAACGGTCTTCGATATGCCTGCGTTTTTCAGCGTCTGTTTCCCTGGAAACAAAGGGAATGTTCATGAGGCTCCGGCTGTTTTTTTCTACCGGGGAAACAAAATGTTTTGAAAGCTCAAGATAGCTGTAGAAAAGCTCGGCCTTCTCCCGGTTGATCTTTTCAATTGCCGCAACTCCCCCCAGATCCTCAAGCCACTGCAGCACCAATCCTGTCATGTAGATGGCATGGCAGGGCGGAGTATTGTACATGGAAGCTTCACCTGCATGAATGTCATAACGGAGCAGAGCCGGAGTCCGGGCGGGAGCATGCCCGATAAGATCCTCCCGGATTATCACCACGGTGAGCCCTGCCGGCCCCAGATTTTTCTGGGCTCCCGCATAGAGGATGCCGAATTTTCGCACGTCAAGGATTTCCGAAAGGATACAGCTTGAAACATCGGCCGCAAGAGGCACGGAACCGGTATCGGGAACGGAAGGCCAGCGGGTACCCACAATGGTATTGTTAAGGGTGATATGGTAGTATGCCTCTCCGCTTGCCGGGGCCGGAGCCTGAGGGATATAGGTGTATGCCCTGTCTTTGGAAGAGGCGGGTATGGAAACCTCAACATATTTTGAAGCTTCGTCAGCGGCCTTCTTCGCCCAGATTCCCGTATCCACATAGAGGGCCCGTTTCTTGGGCTCTCCCTCCGGCACTGCGGCCAGGTTTAGAGGCACCATGGAAAACTGCAGGGACGCCCCGCCCTGGAGGAAAAGAACCTTGTAGTTCTCCGGAATACCCATAAGGGAACGAAGCAGGGCTTCGGTCTTTTCGATGATGGGCTTGAAGTCCTTTGAACGGTGGCTCATCTCCATTACCGACTGGCCCGTACCGTTGACATCGCAGATCTCCGCCGCCGCCTTTTCCAGCACCGGAAGGGGCAGGACCGAAGGCCCCGCAGAAAAATTGTAAACACGCTTCATAAAAGTTCCTCCTCAAATTTCCTTAGGCTCGCGGACCAGAGGGGCCTATATGTATCGCCAATTCCCGCAATTCATCCAGAACAAACACATTCCGTACCACAATTTCCGGGGGCAGCCTGAGAGGTACCGGGGCAAAGTTGAGGATCCCCCTGATTCCCGCAGCGGCAAGTTTTTCCGCAGAGGTCTGGGCTTCCCCGGCCGGCACACAGAGAATGGCTATCTCTATGCCGAAACGGCTCACCACCTCCCCTATCTTGTAGGCGGGATAGAGGGGAACGGCGGATTTCAGGATCTCCACCCGGTTCACATTCTTGTCAAAGCCCGCGGCAAGCTCAAATTCCCCGCCCAGGGAAAATTCAGGTTCAGGACTCCCGGAAATCTCTTCATTCAAAAAAGCCGACCCCAGCCGGCCCAGCCCGACAACACAAAATTTCCACTCTTTATCGAGACCCAGGGCGCTGCGTATCGCCGGAACGAGAAGGCGGGGCTCATAACCGCAGTTGCCCCCAAAATGACCGTGCGTCCCCCCGGTTTCTCCCTCCCCCTCTCCGCTAAGATAGGAAACATCCTTCCGAATCGTGTGACTGGGCCAGCCGGTAAGTTCCTCAATCCGGGAGGAACTCAAGGGCTGAGCAAATTTTTCCATGATTCGCATAATGTGAAGAAGCCGTACTCTGGCCGGCTCCGGTATTAAGCTCATAACCTGCCTTCTTATGTACAGCCTAAAACAAAATCAAGGCCATATCTGTGAAATATTTCACAAATATAGTACTAAAATGGGAATAATTAGTCAAGTAAAATCGGTAAAGCTGCCTTTATCGGCAATATCTGCAGTGTGTCTACATGTTTGGATAGACTCTTTACTTCCCCGCTTTTTCAAGCAGATCGTAATACATGGAAAAGAGGCTGGAATACCAGTCAACCAGTTCTTTTACCGGCATGTTCCATTTATTGGGATACCGGGTGTTTATCTCGGAACGGAGGGAATCTATGAATTCAAAGTCTCCCTGCGCCTCACCGGAAAGCCGCGTCATCTCTACCCGGCTCATCAGCCTGGTCAATTCGGCGGGATATGCGGCATTGGGGAAGACGCCGCTGACAAATTCCAGATTTGCGTTGTTTTCCAGCATGTAGGCAACATACTGAACCGCCAGCTTCCTGCCTTTGGTGGCGCTGTCTTCGGGATAGCCGTCATCGCGGACTGCGGCCCCGCCGCCTGAAGGGGCGCTTTGGCAGGCAAAGAACAGCAGCAAGGCCGGGAAGAGGATCAGGGTTTTTACGGTTTTCTTCATGATAATTTCCTTAAATTTATGAGATTTTATTTCCGTCTACGGGAATTAACGAATCGGAGGAAATCGTTGATATTCTTGACAGCAATCTTGTCCGGATACATCTCCATCCTCTGCTGGGCAACGAACTGGCGCAGGGTTTCGTTGGTGTCTTTGACGCTCATGCCGGCCCAGTGGGCAATATCATCAACGGTAGTACTGAATTCCCGGCGCTCCGTGGTCTTGTCAATGTTCGGCTGGGCTTCATCCAGCATGAGGAAGACATCGGCAACCTTGGCCTGCGGTTCTTCCAGGGTAAGGATCATGAAACGCCGCTTGGAATCGTAGATCCGTTTGGCAAACATCCGCAGCAGTTTTAAGGCTATCTGGGGATTTCCCAGGAGCAGTATTTCAAAATTCTGGCTGTTGAATTCCAGTACTTTTACCGCATCCAGGGCAATGGCCGTGGCGGAACGGGGGGAATTTTCCAGAATCGCCATTTCGCCGAACATTTCCGAAGGCTGTAAAATATCCAGGGTCTTTTCAATGTCCCCGATGATCTTTACCAGTTCCACCCGGCCCGACTGTATAAGGTAAAAGGTGTCTCCGGGCTCAAATTCGCTAAAGATCATCTCCCCAGCCTGAAATGACCGGGCAAAACGTCCAAAGGCTGCAAGATCCATGGCCATCTTACGCTCCTTCCAGGGCCTTGAGAGCCCGTTTTGCCTTTATCGTCGTACCATTGTCCTCATCCGCAGGCATGGACAGTATCTTTTTATAGAAGGCCCCTGCCTGATCTTTCTGCCCCTTCCGTTCGTAGGATTGCCCGATAAAGAAAATCGCATCCCGGAGATCCGGATGTTTGGGATACTTGGTGAGCATGATGGTATAATATCTGATACAGTCATCGAATTTATTGAGGAGGAACAGGCAGCGGCCGATTTCGTAACTGCTTTTGGCCACATATTCAGGCTCCTCGTTTGCGTCAACGATACGCTTAAAGAGAAGATACGCCTGCTGATATTTTCCCTGGGAGATAAAGCTTACCGCATCGTAGTAACTTTTGGCCGTAACGGAAAGATCCTGGCCCGAACCGGCATCCGCCGCAGCCGGAGCGGACTGAGCCTGGGGCCGGGAGAACATGCCCGCCTCTCCCCCTCCGGGAGACCTCACGGCGCCCATGTGGGCCAGGGAAGTTTCGGCGGCTTCCAGATATTTTGCGGCCTGGGCGGCATTCTTCCCTGAGGGGTAGTAGGTCAGATAACGGCTAAACACATAACGGGCCTGAGAAAAACGCTTGCCTTTGAGGTAATACTCACCTACATTGAAAAGCCCCACATCGGGATCGAGTTCTTCCTTTTCCATGAGGCTTGAAACCTGCTTGTGGATACGCCGCATCTGGTTGGAAAAAACCTTGAGCATTTTCATGATGATGCGGGTATTTGCCATGGCCAGGGCTTCAAATTCCGGAACGGTAAAGGCCATAATCACCGCATCCTGAATAGCCGCCGCATCTTCTTCACGGGGGTAACGGCCCAGGGCGGATTTGACGCCAAAGAATTCCCCCGGCTGAACAAGATCGTGGAGATCCGACCCTGTTTCTATATCCTGATAGATCAAATTTACCTTTCCGGATTGAAGGATAAACACCTTATCCGCGGGATCACCCCGCATATAAATAATGGAACCGGAACGGTATTGAAGCGGTTTGGGCATGGCCTTCTTTCTTTCCTCTATACTAATCGAATCAATCGGGCTCGAAGGGCAGATAATCAAGCACCTTCTTAAAGCCTATCTTACGCCGGGCTTCCCGGTAAAGACCTGCAGGATCACCCTTCACAAACATCTGCCTCCCGCCGACCCTGACTGCGGTATAGCCTTCCGGCAATTCCCCTTTCTTCAGGGAAAAACCAAAAAGATCCAGAAAACGAAATTCCCCATAAATGGGAAAACCCTCCAGGGTCAACAGCTCTATGTCCTCCATTGAAGAACACAGCAGATTTTCGTAAGGGTCGTCACGCTTACCTTTCACCACCAGTATATCCGCCAATTTACCTTTTTCCAATACACCCGTCCTGTCCTGCATCCAGAAGGCCCTGGCGGCATTGGCGGTAACCATTTCGAATATGGTTTCCGCGGAAAGATCCTCTCCGTAGAGTCTGCGGTACAGATCCCGGTCATATTTCATCTCCGCAAGAAGATTCGCGGAACCGGTAGCGGAAGAATCGGTTCCAATGGTGAGATTGACCCCGGCCCTGAGCATCTTGCGGATCTTGCAGGTAACATTGAACATGAACATATTGGAAAAACCGCACCATGAGACACTGGCCCCGGCCTTCGCCACTCTTTCGATGTCCTCATCGCTAAAACCGATGCAATGAATAAAGAGGCAGTGCTTATCCAGGATCTTGAGCTTCTCCAGATGTTCCACACCGCTCATGGATTCTTCATCAAAACCTTCGCAAAGATGCGTGATGAAAGGCCATTTGTTTTTTACCGCCCGCTCATGCTCCGTTTCAACACCGTCCCCCCATTTAAGATCATAGGAACTCGTTTCATGGGCAAGCCCGTATTCAAGAATCGCCCGAATGGGCAGGGTAGGGAGAATTTCCCTGTTGAACTTCTGGGGAAAGTGATCGTTTACCGTGGCCACCCCGGAAAAAAGGCACTTATAGCCTGAAAAATTGTAGAGATCCTCACGGCTGAGATGGGAACGTTCCTTAAAAGTATCGGAAGCCTTGAGGTCATTGTCCCAGGGGAGCCAGGTAAGATAGAAACTTCCCGGTTTTGGGCCGACCGGGGGCCGGTAATTCCCCTGGAGATGATCGTGGGTATTGATCAGCGCAGGATACACCACCGAGGCGCCCTTGAGGTTAAGGGATACGGCAGCCCCTGAAGAACTGATGATCTTTCCTTT
>JAIRNJ010000230.1 GCA_031258115.1 Treponema sp.
AACCTATGCCGCCGGAATTACCGTTATGAACCAAATCCAATCTTACGCTTTCTCGTCCTAAATACGCCACCGTAGATTCCTTTTTGATCAAACCCATGAAGAATCCAGAAACAAGCTCCAGGATATGGACCATGCCTTCCAATGAACCAACTTTACATAAGGAGTATAAAATCCTTTTATACTATTTGTCAATATATCGCATCAGGGCAACACCCTGGCAGTGAGTGAAACCTCACCACAAATCAAAAAGCGCAGGGTTATCTTCCGGGGGACGGATCTTTTTGGGACGGGCAGGAACCTGACGAAAAGAGCTTTCTGAGCTGAACCGTTCCTTTAACTCATGGAGCTTGTACAGGGCCTCCATCGGCGTCATCCGTTCTATTTCCAGCATGGAGATTTCACTGAGAAGCACTTTACCGGGGCCGGATGCCTCCGCCGGGCGGAGGGAACCGGGCGGCGGACTCTTGAGGGCCGTCTTTGCCGGAACAGAATCCGGGGAAGCGGAAAACTCTCTAGCCTTGAATGCCTCCTGAATAAAAGCGGCCCGGTCAAGTACCTGCCGGGGCAGGCCCGCCAGGGAGGCCGCATGGAGGCCGTAGGATTCGGCGCTGGGGCCTTCCTTGAGTTTCCGCAGGAAAACGATCTCTCCCCCCTGATCCAGCACCTCCATTGAACGGTTTGCCAGATGGGGATGCTCCATTCCGGAAAGTTCATGATAGTGGGTGGCAAAGAGGGTTCTGCATCCGATCCGGTTGAGGAGATCCTCGCTCACAGCCCAGGCAATGGAAAGACCGTCCGTGGTTCCGGTTCCCCGTCCGACTTCATCCATGATCACAAGACTTTTCTTCGTGGCGGTATGGAGAATATAGGCGGTTTCACTCATTTCCGCGAGAAAAGTCGATTCCCCGCGGGCCAGGTTGTCCGAGGCTCCAACCCGGCAATAGATTCTGTCGCAGATACCGATGAGGGCTTCCCTGGCAGGGACAAAACTTCCCATCTGGGCCATGATGCAGATCAGGGCTGCCTGGCGTAGATAGGTTGATTTTCCGGCCATGTTGGGGCCGGTGATGAGTGCAAAACAGATCTCTTTACTGTCCAGGATGATGTCATTGGGGATAAACTCTCCCCTGGGAAGATGGGCTTCCACCACAGGATGCCGGCCTTCAAGAATTTTAAGCCTCTCCTCTCCGTCAAGAACGGGACGTGTCCAGCCCTGAATTGTGGCCGCCCTGGCGGCGGACTGGGCAACATCAATTTCCGCGATACGGCGGCTTGCCGCGGCAATCTCCTTTAGGCATTTTTTGGCCTCTTCCCTCAGTTCAAGAAACAGCTCCTTTTCCAGATCTATGATCCTGTCCGAGGCTCCGTTAATATCCGATTCCAGGGCCGCCAGCCTGTCCGTGGTGAAGCGCTCTCCGGCAACAATGCCCTGCCGCCGGATAAAGCGTTCCGGAACACGGTTAAGCTGGGCCTTGGTAACCTCAAAAAAGTAGCCGATGAGCCTGTTATAGCGGATCTTGAGGCTTGTAATGCCTGTCCGCCGCTTCTCCTCTTCCAGATAGTTTTCCAGCAGTTTACGGCCCGAATCCCGGAGAGCCATGAGCTCGTCCAGCCTGGAATTGTAGCCCGGGCGGATCAGGTTGCCTTCGGTCAAAAGGATCGAAGGATCATCCCGAATGCCTTTTTGGAGAATTTCAACCAGTTTTTTGAGCCGGGAAAATTCTTCTTTTCCCATGGAATGGGCGGCGGTAGATTCATAAAGCAAGTTGAGATCCGGGCAGAGAGCCTCAATAGCAAAAAAGTGTTCCAGGGCGTTTTTTATGGTCAGCATATCCTTGCCGTGGGCCCTGTCCATGGCAAGCCGGGACGAAAGCCTTTCAAGATCCTGCATCTTTCCCAGAAGTTCCCGGAGACTGGAAAGCCTCCCCTGATTCCGGTAGAAGCTTTCCGTCATGTCAAGCCGGGCGTTGATCTGCCTGATGTCCTGCAAGGGCATGAGGATGCGGCTTTTCAGGAGCCGCCTTCCCATGGCGCTCCGGGTTTCATCGAGTACTTCCAGAAGAGAAAAACGGGTATCCCCGTCCCGGAGGTTCCGTACCAGTTCCAGGTTCCGCTGGGTAGACTCATCAATTCCCATAAAATCGCTGTCCTGATACACCTGGATCGAACATACATGGGGTATAAGGCTTTTTGATGTATCATCCAGGTAATCCAGCAGGGCGCCGGCAGCGAGGATTTCGATGCTTCCCTCTTCAAGACCGAAGCCCTTGAGGCTTGTTACGGAAAATTGACGTTTGAGCCTTTCCGCGCTCCTTTCCATGTCGAACAGCCAGTCGGCCCAGCGGTTTACCACTATTCCGTTCTGATCGCCGATGGCAGCGGCAATACCGGAATTTTCTTCCAGAAGGGATTCCTGAACAAGCAATTCCCGTGCCTGTATCCGCTCCAGTTCGCTGCGCATTTTTTCCTTTGCCGAAAAACTGCCGAAAGAACGTGCAAAAAAGTCTCCGGTGGAAAGATCGATGTAGGCGAAGGAGATCAGGGGGCCCCGGGAGGCGATGCAGGCAAGATAGTTGGAACTTCCCTTGTCCAAAAAATCTTCGTCCACCGTGGTTCCCGGAGTGATAATCTCCACCACTTTCCGCTCGATAATCGATCCCCCCCTCACTGCCTCGGAGAGCTGTTCGCAGATCGCCACCTTTTTTCCCGCCTTGAGGAGCCGCGCGATGTAGGATCTGGCGGCATGATAGGGAATTCCGCACATAGGAAGGCCGTTCCGGGTGGTGAGTGTCAGGTTCAGCAGGGAGGAAATTTCCAGTGCGTCGTCGGCAAACATTTCATAGAAATCACCCAGACGGAAGAAAAGCACCTCTTCCTTATGTTCACTTTTGATGCGCCTATACTGTTCCAGCATAGGGCTGGCAGGGTCTGCCCTTCTCCGGGGCAAACGAGAAATATTCTT
>JAIRNJ010000326.1 GCA_031258115.1 Treponema sp.
TTAAGGTTTTTTCTTTTTACAAAATAATAAAATGCTATTTTCCCCCGCGCGTTCTATGCAGGCGTATGTCTGCATCAATATATTTTGGAGGATGAAGAAATGAAGAAGGTATTTTTATCAGTATCTTTGGTTCTGTTCTGCATGGCTGCGGTCTTTGCAGGCGGGAGTAAGCAGCAGAGCACCGGAGGCAAAACAACCCTTACGGTGTGGGATTTCAAGTATGCGGAAGAGGTTACCGGTAAGGCTTTTAGGGAGATGGACGCCCTGTTTATGCAGGAGAATCCCGATATTATTATCAACCATGCAGCGCAGGCTGAAAGTACCTTTTACGATCTCCTTTTACAGACTTTCTCCGCAAAAGGCAATGTGGATGTAGTGATCAGTCATCCGGGTGAGAGATCCTGGGCTTTTACCGACTTTCTGGAAGTCCTCGATCCCTATATCACCGCCGAAAGGTCACAGTATAGCAAATTAGCCCTGGAGGCTTGCTCGCCTACCCGGAACCCCGACAGAGATACCCTCATGCTTCCCCTCACGGCTCAAGGCATTGGTATTTATTACAACAAGGCCAATTTCAGGAAGGCCGGTCTTGACCCCGACAAGGCTCCTGCGGCATGGAATGATTTCCTGGCGGCCTGCGAAGCTCTGAAAAACGCCAATATTCCCCCCGTTATAATGGGGAATGTAACGACGGCAACGAGTGTCAACTGGTTATACAGGACTTTACTTGTAAAACTCTATGGAGACAGGTCTGCGGGTTTCCTGACAGGAAGCGCCAATTTTACCGATCCCGAATACAGGCAGGCGACTACTATGATCAAAGAGTTATTTACCAGAGGCTATGTTAACGCTGATAACGCGTCCCTGTCTCTTTTTATGGATGCCATAGACCTGTTCAAGTCCGGGCAGGGCGGATTTTTCATCGGCCTCAATTCAGACATTGCTCACTGGAAAGACTTCGGCGAGAGTCTTGGGTATAACAATGTCGGTTATTTCCCGGGCCCCATACCCCAGGGATCGGCCTTCCCCGATGCCCAGGTAAACCAGGGAGCGGGCCTTGGTATGTCGGTGATGAACTACAGGCCGAACAAGGATGCGGCGGTGAAATATATCAAGTTCTATACTTCCGGCAAAGGCGCCAAGATTTTCCTGGATGCTTCCGGCGCTATCGTCCCAAATACCACTGTTCCTATGGATACCGGTAACAATCTTCTTTCCACGGTACTTAACGAGATGAATGTCCACGGCGGGCTTGATTATTCGGGGTTTATCCCCGCCGGCATGTCGGCCGATTATGACAGCCTTAACTATCTCTTCTTTGTAAGCGGAGAAATATCAATTGACAGTTATATCCGCCAGCTTCAGGATCTTATTCAGTCTTACCGTTAAAGGAACGGTGTGCGAACGGGGATATTAATTTTGCAGGCGCTGTCCGGCAGCAATTCCGGGTAATATAGTTGGACAGCGCCGCCTTCATATTCCAATGAGGATGGTTACTGCTATGCAAAAACAAAAAAGATCCTGTGTGGACGAGACTTTAGACGCATGGATATTGATTGGCCCCCTTATTCTATTGATGGGTATTTTTATAGCTTTTCCTATTTTTTCCAACTTTTTTTACAGTTTCACCAAATGGAATGGAGTAAGGAAGCCTGAGTTTATAGGGTTTGATAATTATGTACGCATGCTTGCCGACAGCCGTTTTTTCATTTCTCTTAAAAACATAGGAATTCTGATTCTATATATACCATTTGGTGTTTTTGTCCCCCTTATTATTGCTTCACTTTTAAGAGGCGGGCTTCCCGGATGGCGGATTTTCAGGGCCGTCCTCTATCTTCCGAATATTCTGGGAAGCGCTCTTCTGGGGCTGCTCTATTTGGTTATTCTTTCCCAGGCGGGACCGGTGACGGAAATACTTAAATTCCTTGGCGTTCCGAATGCCGAAAGCATTTATCTCCTCGGAAAATCAACAAGCGCCATTCATACCCTTGCTTTTCTTTCTGTAATATGGTTCCGGATCGGATCAGGTTGTATTTATTATCTTGCGGCTATGTCAAATATTGATTCTTCTCTCTATGATGCCGCAGACGTGGACGGTGCCAATTCGGTACAGAAGTTTTTTCATGTAACAATTCCGAGTATACTTTTTTCAATTCAATTCTGTACCGTTCTGGCCTTTATTGATGTATTTGCAAGAATGTACGGCCTGATTTACCTCCTTACCAACGGAGGCCCGGGCTATGCCACTTATACCCTGGAACTCTCAATTTATAATCTCACGTTCAAGGCGATGGAGAAAGGATATGCTTCCGCATGGTCTGTGACCCTGTTTTTCTTTTGCGCTATTATCGCCATTGTACAGATACGGCTGATAAAAAAAGGAAATACTCCATGAAGAAGAAACGGCAATACGGATTCATTTATTTTTTGTTGATAATTCTTTCGATCATGGTCCTTTACCCCTTTTTTTTCGCCATCATAACCAGTCTAAAGACTGTTGACGAGTATGCACTGAATAAGTTAGCTTTACCTGTGGTATTTTACCACGGCAATTATTTCCGTGTACTTTTTACGCTCAACCTTTTGCAATATCTTACGAATACGATAATCACAGTAGCCATAGGGCTGGTTTTTTACCTCCTGGTCTGTTCCACCGCAGGGCTGGCCTTTGGCAAATTTAAATTCTCAGGCAGGTTGATCATTTTTTCATTAGTTTTGTTTTTTATGATTTTCCCCCAGATGGTGATCGCAGGCGAACTTTATCAGCTTCTTGCAAAGATGAAACTCCTCAATACCAGAACCGGTATTATTATGGCCTGGGTTTCTTATTTTGCGCCTTTTGGCACATACATTATGACCACTTATTTCACGGGAGTTCCCAGAGAAATCATTGAGTCTGCCAAAATGGATAACGCCAATGTTTTTCAGCTCTTTGCTTTAATCATGCTTCCCATTGCCAAGCCCATGCTGGGAACTATCGGTATTATTGGGACCTTGTCTATGTGGAACGAACTTCCGTTTTCCATGCTGATGCTTCAAAACGACAACATCAGAACCTTGACCATAGGAATCACGCTCCTCAAAGGTGAATACGGGCTACCCATACCCTCGCTTTCGGCGGCGGTAATTATATCATCGGCGGTTCCCTTTGTCTTGTATCTCTTTTTCCAGGACTTTATAGCTATGAATGCTACCGCAGGGTCCGTCAAGGGTTAAGTGGAAAATCCTTATATTCACCATATTATTTCAATCCTATCTGCAAAGCATGCTGCGCTCGATAGAAGAGATGATGCGTACTACCGGTTCCGGCTACAGCAAACTGCTTTCCATGCTTAACGCCCGCACAGGCCGGACCTCCCGGCTTTTCCCGGGCGCTCTACCGATGATGCTGGTGTACCCCTTCCTGCAGAAGTACTTTACCAAAGGACTGGTCATAGGCAGCGTAAAGGGGTAAAGTACAGTATGCTATACAAATGAGGAACTGATAGTAGAAGAACTGGAGGTGGAGCTTGATTCGCAGGCCTGGGTTCATACCCCGGAGCTTGCTCCGGTTTCAATTTCATAACAGGTTTCGTTTGCGGGTATGAACCCAGGCATACAATCCATACCTTATAGAACGAAGATACC
>JAIRNJ010000034.1 GCA_031258115.1 Treponema sp.
GCCATTAATTACATAGTAAACACCGTGCTTTATTACATCTATCACAGCCTACCCCTCTGAAAAAAAAGGATGAAAATTCCCTTGGCATGGTCCGGAATTATGATCCCTGCCGGATTCCGGAACGGCCCCTCTTATTAAAAAACATCCAATGTGGCACTATATACTAAAATCTTGAGGCGAATCAACCAACCCAAGAACCCGCTTCGCGGGGGAGGCAGAGCGGACGGGGTATGGTTGTTCTTTAAAGGTATTGGACCTGGGTTTCATACCTTTATAACCGCCCCAGAGGGCTATTCTTGACCCACAGATATCAAGAAATTTGCCACGAACTCCACGAACAAACACGAACGGAACAGAGCGGCCTTCATTTTTCCCTCCGTTTTCATAAAGGAGCCTCTCAATTTTATTCAAACTATGCTGAATATAGAGGCAAAATCGACATTATCAAAGCAGGAATAATGGTGATGATTTCCTGGTCTTTGCCGACACAGATGTCAACACAATGAGCGGCAAGTTTACTATTCTCAAGGCATCGGCATTTACTTTCCAATCGTTGCAAAATTACCGGAATTTGAAAAATTTCTTAGCTCCACGCCGAAGAAGTTTTACTCCGAAAATCCCTCTTCTTCCTTCCTTTTTCGACTTTTTCGACCTTGTGGTGAATTTTCTCTTCAAATATTCCGGTTTTAAGGGGATTTTGGCACTAAAAAAAGTAAACGCCGATGCCCTGCTCTTTGCCTCTGTTTTTCACAAACAACAAGGGGAATTCGGGTACCGAAAAATGAGCCTGTCCTGAAAAAAAATGAATGATCAGGTTATTTTGCCATAAATTTCGGTAAACGTGTCATCGTAGGCTTTTTTAGCCATTGCCAGTTTTCTTAAAGCTTCGGTAGTGTTAAGGGAGAGTGCGGCTCTGGTTTCAGTAGGCATAAGCAGTTGAAAAGTTTCAATTTTAAACACGCCGGCCAGGGCTTCCAGTGTATTGTCGCTGACCCAAGTCCGCTGACATTCAATACTGTTCACCGTTTGCCATGAAAGACCGGCCATTTCCGCCAGCTTTTCCTGTGAAACTCCGAGAATTCGACGATGTTCCTTGATATTTGCCGCTAAAATTTGCCGCAACTTCGACCCTTTTGTTCCCATAAAATGCACGTTTCCATTTTTAATTAAAGATACAGGCGGATAATAATTCTTGACACGTATTAAAAATAAGTATATTCTATTTTTAAGAGGGGTGAATAAACATCCCTAAACTGCCTGTAAGGGCAGGAATCACAAAGGAGTAAGGGAAAAAGGACAGGGTAAAAGAGTTTCCGGCGGTGTATCGTACCAATGCTACCCGCCTGAAACCATCATCCTAAACCCCATCCCCAACTCCAGTATAAGGAGTTTCTCGAATGAAGAAACACAAGGTTTTTCTTTTAGTAATGTTGGCGATTTTGCTGACATGTGTACTGGTTCTGGCAGGGTGCGATAACGGCACTACCAGCAATGACAACAACAGTGGGAACAGCGGGAACAATAACAACGGAAATAATGACAACAACAATGGAAACAATGGCGACAGTAGCGGAAATCCCTTTGTAGGTACATGGGTCGGTACTTACGAGGGATCAGAGGCTACTGCGGTTATTTCTTCCGGAAATACTTGGAAGCTCAACGTACCCGATGCAAATTTTAAGGATGAGGGTACCTATTCGACAAGCGGATCCACGGCAACCCTGACCAGCACTCTTTACGGCGGAATCGTTACAGGTACTGCAACTGTCAATGCTGATGGCACGATAACCATTGTTCTAAACGAGAATAGTGTGGCACCTGGGACATACACGCTTAGAAAACAATAATGGACTTGTTCGGAAACTTCACCACACAGTTGGCACGGTTTCCGAACAGCTCTAATGAGCGGTTGCCCTTCACTGTTTCTCTTTCAGGTAGATGGACAGTTTTGCCATAAGTTCCTGTATATCGAGAGGCTTACCCACATGATCGTTCATCCCCGCGCTGAGGCATTTTTCTATATCCTCCCGGAAGACATTTGCGGTCATGGCGATAATCGGGACGGGTTTGCGCTTTTTCTCCGGAGAAAGCGCCTCCGCAAAGTACTCTTTTTCAAACTGCCTGATCCGCCGGGTGGCTTCGTAGCCGTCCATTTCGGGCATCTGAACATCCATAAAGATTAAATCGTAGGCTTCGGGGGCTTTGGTATACAGGTTAAACGCTTCCGCCCCGTTTTCGGCGCTTGTAATCTCAAGTCCTGTCGGTTCCAGGAGGGAGATGACGATTTCCCGGTTAATTTCCACGTCTTCGGCCAGCAGAATCCGGTGGTTTTCAAAATGATCCTGTTTCTTTTCTCCTTCCTGTTTTGCAACCGGCGCTTCCCTGCCGAGACACTGATTGATAACATCGACTATGGCGGAAGGAAACAGGGGTTTGGGAATGAATTTGTCTACGCCCGCCTCCCGGGCTTCCTTTTCGATGGAAGTCCATTCGGCAGTTGAAATCATAATGACCACCGATTTATTACGCCGGTCTTCCTTTATCCTGCCGGAAAGCTCTATACCGTTCATGCCGGGCATCTTCCAGTCAACAAAGTAGATGTCGAAAGGTCTGTTTTCTTTGATAAGCCGCAGCGCCTCTTCGGCCCCGCCTGCTACACTGCAGGAAAAGCCCAGTCTGAAGGCGAGTTCTTCAAAATACAGTCTGATATCCTCTGAATCGTCCACCATCAGTACCCGGAGATTCTTCCAGTTGACGCCCGGCTCAAGCATGCTCTCCTGTTCTATATGGGCCGCTATTTCGAGCCGTATGGTAAAGAAGAAGGCGGCGCCCTTGCCCAATTCCGATCTGACGCCGATATTTCCCCCCATCATCTCCACGATCTGTTTTGAGATGGCAAGCCCCAGTCCCGTACCGCCGAATTTACGGGAGGTACTTGAATCCGCCTGCTCAAAGGAGGTGAAGAGCCGTTTTTGCTGATCCTCGCTGATGCCGATGCCTGAATCATTTACCTCTATGGCAAGGACGCAGTATTGGTCTTCAATGGTTTCCAGCATGGCCTTAAGCCGGACAATACCCTGTTCCGGGGTAAACTTGGCGGCATTGGAGAGAAGGTTCGTTATAACCTGGGCCAGGCGCTGATCGTCGCCCACGAGGAAGGGGGGAATTTTATGATCCAGATAAACTTCAAAATTCTGTCTCTTCTCGTCAATACGAAAATTATTGACATTCACCACCTTCTGCAGCATCTTTTCAAAATTAAATTCTATGGGAGAAAGGACAAATTTATTCGCCTCTATCTTGGACATGTCCAGAATATCGTTAATCACCCCCAGGAGGTGGGTGGAGGCATCGGTTATCTTCCTGAGACAATGGTCTTTTCTTTCAAGGTTTGCCGAAGGATTCTGGGCGATGGCGGTCATGCCGATGATCGCATTCATCGGGGTGCGTATCTCGTGGCTCATATTGGCAAGGAAATCGCTTTTTGCCTTGCTGGCCCTTTCCGCTTCTATCCTGGCGGCATCCCGTTCCTGTTCCCGCAGATCCCGGGCGACGGCCCCGGCAATAACGCTGGCAAGGAGGCTGATCAGGCTGCGATCGCTTTCCGTCCAGGTTCTGGGCCGCAGGCATTCTTCAACACTGAGTACGGCCCAGCATTTTCCGTCCACATAGAGAGGAGCCCAGATAAAGGCCTTAACACCGATTTTATCCAGAATACTGTATTTTTCGATCCTGGCGACATCGTCAACATAGAGGGCGGGTATCAGTTCATCCTGGGGTTTTACCGCGGGAAAGCTGTTCTTTATCAATTCATAGAAGTCGATGTCTTCCGGGAAGATTTCAGTTTCTCCCGCGGCATACCAGAAGTATGCGGGCCCCGAAACCCGGGAATCCTTTTCCGCCCTGCCCACGAGAATCCGGCTGACCCGGAGGAATTGCCCCGCCGTTTCCAGAGCGCCGGTGATGAGGCACGCAATGTTCTCCGCGGAAACAAAACTCTGGGCCAGCCGGGACATGAGTTCCTGCTGTTTGAGCCGATGGGAAAAAATATCCTCCTTGCGTTTGTAGATGAAGAAACTCAGGAGCCCGGAAACGATGGTAAACGCCATGGAGCCGAGAAGCATCACCGCCAGGACCCTGAAACGCCGCCCTGTATCCAGTATCTGCTCATCGGAAATATCAACACCGGCGACCGCAACGATAACCCCGGCCTGATTTGTTATGGGCGCATAGGCTGTAAGCAGTCCCGAATACCCTTCTTCATAATTTCCGGTAACCGAAACAACCGATACCCCCGATTCAATGGCCTCTCTCACCTTCACAGGCATGGGGGAAGGAGGGCTTTTCAGGCTAAGGGAACGATCCGAAATATCGTTATCCACAATGAACTGAACCTTGCCGCCCCCTACGGGACGTAAAATATACGCATAGAGAATATTGGCTTCTATGGCAAAACTGATGATCCTGGCTTTGATTCTGCCATAGAAGGCCCTGTCAACATCATAGGGCGATTGAAGCCGCTCAAGTTCATCGAGGGTGATCAGCCTGGCCGCGGCGCGGCTGTTGGCAAGGAGACGCTCGGCTATATTTTCCCGGAAGGCGGTAGAGAAAGCTTCAATCGTGATGCCGGTATATACGGTTATAAGCAGCATCATGAAGGCGGCCACCGAAAAGAGGATAACCGATAAATTTCCGTATAAGGCTTTTTTTATGCCGGCCGGCTTCATATCTGAGAGAAAAGCTTCCGGCAAACCCCGGCTTCCAGTCCCGGCAGAGCGTCCCGGCATAAGGTTAATTCAACCAAACAGGGCAATCGGTACAAAGGTGTCAGGCTTCAATGCGGCTCCACCCACAAGGGCGCCGTCGATATTTTCTTTTGCCATAAGCTGGGCCGCATTATCGGGCTTTACCGACCCGCCGTACTGGATGATGATCTTTTCCGCAGCATCCGTACCGTAGAGTTTACCGATAAGCTTCCTCACAAAGGCGTGAATCGCATCGGCGTCTTCCGGTGTGGCGGTTTTGCCGGTGCCAATGGCCCATACAGGCTCATACGCGATGACAATATTTGCCAGTTCCGCCGCAGGAACGCCTTCAAGGCCCTTTACCACCTGGGTTTCGCATACCTGTTCAGCCTTGCCGGCTTCCCGCTCTTCAAGCAGTTCTCCGATGCAGAGGATCACCTCAAGGCCGTGTTTCAGGGCAAGCTTCAGCTTTTTGTTGATCAGGGCGTCATCTTCCCTGTAGTTATGCCGCCGCTCACTGTGACCGAGGATCACCGTCTGGACACCCAGATCCTTGAGCTGAAGCACGGAAACTTCCCCGGTATGGGCGCCCTGTTCCTCACAGGCCATGTTCTGGGCTCCCAGACGGATATTGCTGCCTTTAACAATAGGCGCCACGGTTTCGATCAGCGTAAAACTTGGGGCAACCAGGTACCTGTGCTTCCCGTCCTTCAATTGGGAAACCAGGGCTTTTGCCAATTCGGCCGCTTCGGCCCTGGTTTTGTGCATCTTCCAGTTTCCCGCTATGTAATAAGTCCGGCTCATATATGCTCCTTGTGATTTAATGATTAGGGATTTTTACCACAAAGTCAAAAAAGCCGCCTCGTTCGACTTTGTGGACAGACACAAATATTCAAGCCTAGCCCCTGCAGACTTCGATGCCGGGGAGTTTTTTACCTTCCAGGAGTTCGAGTGAAGCGCCGCCGCCGGTGGAAACATGGCTCATCTTTGAAGCAAGGTTGAACTTGTTCACCGCGGCCACGGAATCGCCGCCGCCGACCACGGTGATAACACCCTTGCCGGTAGCATCCGCCACGAGCTTTGCCACTTCTTCAGTTCCCCGGGCAAAGGCATCAAACTCAAAGACTCCTACCGGGCCGTTCCATACGATGGTTTTGGCTTTGGCAAGGACTTCTCTATATTTTTCCACGGTTTTGGGCCCTACATCGAGACCCATCAGGTTATCGGGAAGATCCCGGCTGTCCACGGGAACCGGTTTGGCCGCCGCATCGAAGGTTTCCGCGGCAATCTGATCCACGGGAAGGACGATCTCGGCCCCCGCCTTTTCTGCCGCTTCGAGTATGCTCTTTGCCGTATCAAGCTGGTCATCTTCAACCAGGGATTTACCGACCTTGTGGCCCTGAGCCTTGAGAAAGGTATAGGCCATACCGCCGCCTATCACCAGCGCGCTTGCATTTTTAAGCAGGCTTTCCAGTACGGCAATCTTGCTGGACACCTTTGCACCGCCGATGATAGCCACAAGGGGCTTTACGGGACTTGTTACAATGGGTTCCAGGAACTGTACCTCCTTCTCCATGAGGAAGCCCGCCACGGAAACAGGAACAAACTTGGCGATGGAGGCGGTGGAGGCATGATCCCGGTGGGCCGTGCCAAAGGCGTCGTTTACAAAGATCTCACCATAGCCGGCCAGTTCTTTGGCAAGCTTGTCCCGGTCGGCCTGTTCCTTACTGGTCTCTTCCTTGTGGAAGCGTGTATTCTCCAGCATGATGATTGTCCCGGCGCTCTGACCCTCGATAAAGGCCTTCTTGCCGTAACAGCCGTCTTCCCCGGCAAAAACCACGGGCTTCCCCAGCTTTTTGGCAAGGTATTCGGCCACAGGCTTCATCCGGTGCTTCCCGGCGATATACTTGTCCATATCAAAGGATTTACCGTCTCTTTTGGCCTTCTCCTGGGCCTTCTTGGAATCCTTTGAAGGGTCCCCCAGATGGCTCATCAGGGTGAGCGTCTTTACTCCCTGATCCAGAATGTACTGAATGGTGGGAATGGCCGCGGTAATCCGGGTATCGTCCTGCACCACCCCGTCTTTCATGGGTACATTGAAGTCCACCCGCATGATGACTGATTTGCCCTTGAGATCTACGGTTTTTACTGTCTTTATTGCCATATTTTCTCCTTAAAACTGTTAAAAAAAACCACGAACCACACAGACCACACGAACAAAGAATCAAGTCCGTGCTGTCCGTGTTGTCCGTGGTTAATTATTTCCGTTTGGACTGTTCTTTACTTCTTTCCGTCAATGTACTTGAGGAGGTCTACAACCTTGTTGGAATAGCCCCACTCATTATCATACCAGGACACGACTTTGAAGAAGCGCTTCTCGCCGGGCAGGTTGTTCTGCAGGGTGGCAAGGCTGTCGAAGATTGAGGTATTGGTGTTGTGAATGATGTCCGTGGAAACAATCTCGTCCTCCTGATACTCCAGAATGCCCTTAAGATAGGTCTCGGAGGCCTTCTTCATGGCCGCCGCAATTTCCTCGATTGAGGTGTCCTTTGTCGAGCGGAAGGTAAGGTCAACGACAGAACCGGTGGGAGTGGGTACCCGGAAGCTCATACCGGTGAGCTTGCCTTTGGTTTCGGGCAATACTTCGCCGACAGCCTTGGCGGCTCCGGTGGTGGAGGGGATGATGTTGATAGCCGCGGCCCGGCCGCCCCGCCAGTCCTTCTTGGAAGGGCCGTCTACGGTTTTCTGGGTAGCGGTATAGGAGTGAATCGTGGTCATAAGACCGGTTTCGATGCCGAAACCTTCCTTGAGGAGCACATAAACCACCGGCGCGAGGCAGTTGGTGGTGCAGCTTGCGTTGGAAATGACATGATCGTTTTTGGGATCGTACTTCTCGTTGTTAACGCCCATAACAAAGGTGGGGATCTTCTTCTCCTTGCCCTTTGCGGGAGCGGAGATGATTACCTTTTTGGCCCCTGCTTCCAGATGGCCGAATGCGTTATCGCCGGTAAAGAGCCCTGTGGATTCGATCACATATTCAACCCCGAGCTTGCCCCAGGGAAGGTTTTTCAGTTCTTTTTCGGCCATGACGCACTGAATTTCGTGGCCGTTTACCACCAGAATGTCGTCTTCGGCAGCGCCGGAACTCTTTTTGGTGGAAATAGTGGCCTGCATCCGGCCCTGAGTTGAATCATATTTGAGCTGATAGGCGAAATACTTGGCATCGGTAGTAATATCGGTAACCGCCACCACATCGATCTTATCTTTGCCCAAAAGTCCCTGACCTACAAGGGACTGAAACACGAGACGTCCGATACGGCCAAAACCGTTTATCGCAATTTTCATAAGAACCTCCGTATATATGGTAATAAATCAAGATTAGTAAAAAACAGGGAAAGATGCAAGTAGGGATGAAAGGCCCACGGCGCGGCGGTTTCAGGAGGCGGGGCGGGCTTCCGGCGCGTCCTGAATTTCCTTGCGCACCAGAGCACCGATGATTTGCGCGGGAGTTTGATGGGTGTTGTCAACTTTTGCACGGATCCAGGCGGAGCTAAGCTCGTCCACTTCCACCAGATGCGCCATGTGTTGCGTAAAATAGCCGGGTTTACCGGTATCTATGGCGGGAGTGGTTTTTGTCCACAGTTCGTCCAGCGCGTCCGCTTCGGCTTCGGTCATTCTTGCCATAGTAGTCTCCTATTGTTCCGCGAGGGAACGCCATGCTTTGCGGCATTTCATCGCGTGAAATACGTTGATATGCCGGCTGCCGATAACGTTGTACAGGATTTCGAGCAAATTGGCGTTTGTATCGAAACCGATAAGCAAATGCTTATTATCCTCTCCCGCTATCGCATGGTCGAAGATATTGTGCGCAAAGGCATAGCGAATATCGGCCTCGGTAACGCCGTGTCTGAAAGCCGCCTGATTAAACTCGATACCAGCATCCATGCCTTCTTTAACTATAGCATGAAAAAAGCCGCCGGGAAAGAGCCCTGCAGTGAAGGGCAGAGAATAGAGAGCAGGGGCAAGTAACAGGCAACAGTGCGACACAATCCGCCCTGACCCAGCCGACGGTAATAAATAAGCGATATAAGTAAGAGATTACGTACCGCGCATGAATTCCCCCTTACACCCCGTAGCTTGCGGGAATGGGGATGATGGCCTGCAGATACTTGCGCCGGGAATTCACCAGAGATTCCAGTTCGTTGAACATGGCCTTGTCCACTCCGGCGGCAATGGGGAAAATGTAACGTACCGTTTCTTCGGTGTAGCGGCCGATAAAATCGTAGTTCACGACAAAGCCCAGGGAAATCATGTTGCTGATTCTGTCGGCAACCTTGAGAATCCTGGCATTCCGGGAACCTGTTTCGTAAATACGGGTCAAAAATTCGGGCTTGGTCTCATCGGGATTACGGGTTACTTCCAGTACCAGATCGTAGACCCGGTGGCTCTCGTAATCGATGTTGAGCAGGGTGTTATGGTTAAAGTCGGGAATGTCCTCGAGTACGTCATGGACAATGGCAGCCTTGAGCAGCACGGAATCAATGTAACCGTAGTCGACAAGGATCGCCATGGTATCAAGCTGATGGCGGAACATATTGCCCCCGCCTTCCCGCGTCTTTCCGATAAGTACTGTGGCAACCTGTATGTAGGGAGCAAGGTGGGTTCCTTTAAGCTGCAGCATTTCTTCGGTGGTCATGAATCCTCCTTAAAGCCCCTTCAGCCTAAGCCATGTCCCGGATGTAAGACTCAAGTTTCCCGGTACGGCTACAGCTTTCGGCCAGCTTGATTTTTTCCGCTTCCACCAGGCTGGGGGGAGCGTTTTTCAGGAAATTTTCATTTGCGAGTTTTGCCTCAAGAGAGGCGATAAATTTTCTGTCTTTTTCGAGTTCCCGGCTGAATTTCTGCCTGAGAGCGGCAATGTCCACGGCCCCGGCAATGAAGACAAAGGCTTCAAAACCCGTACCCGCAAGAGCGATGGCACCCTTTGCCGCGGATCCGCCGGTTTCCGGGGGGGAAGCCCCGCCCGCCTGCGTCTGCCCGGCGGAAGATTCGACGATCTCCAGCTCGCCGAGACCCGCCAGAAGCCTTACCAGGGCCGCGTTTTCCCTGAGCGCAGTGGTTCTGCGGCCCTCCGCCTTTACCAGTACGCGGATCTTCTTGTCGGGAGTAAGGGTACATTCGCTGCGGAGTGTGCGGACGGCGGTTACCAGTTCCTGGAGGAAACGGAAGTTTTCCTCCGCTTCGGGATCCGCCCTTTCGGCTCTATACGAAGGATAGGGGGCAAGGATAAGCTGCTGTCCTTCGGCAACATTCGGGAGCTTACCGTAGATCTCTTCGGTAACAAAAGGAATAAGGGGGTGGAGAAGTCTCAGGGATTCCGCCAATACATCCAGCAGCACCGTTAGCGCCCGGTCTTTTTCACTGTCATCGCCTTCCTTTGTGGAAAGTTTCGAAGCTTCAACATACCAGTCGCAGAAATCGTTCCAGAAGTATTCATAGGCTGCCAGGGCCGCATCGTTGTAACGGTATGCGAGGAAGGCTTCTTCCATGGTTTTTGCGGCGCTGTTGAGCCGGGAGCGGATCCATTTATCTGCGGGAAGCAGGGCAGGATCATTGACGAGGCTGCGGCCTTCCAGGTTCATGAGGATGTAGCGGCCGGCGTTCCAGACCTTGTTGGCAAATTTGGAACCCATTTTAAAAGATTCTCTGTCCACAAGGAGATCCTGTCCCTGGGCGCACATAAAGGCCAGGGTAAACTTGAGGGCGTCGGCTCCGGCCTCGTCCACCAGTTCCAGGGGATCGATGCCATTCCCCAGGCTCTTGCTCATCTTGCGGCCCCGCTTGTCCCGGATAAGACCGTGAATATAGATGTCCCGGAAGGGAGCCTTGCCGGTAAACTCAAGACCGGCCATGATCATCCGGCTCACCCAGAAGAAGATGATGTCATAGGCGGTTACCAGTGCCGTGGTCGGATAGAAGGTTCTGTAATCGGAGGTTTCGCAGGATTCATTTTCCCAGCCCAGGGCACTGAAAGGCCAGAGCCAGCTTGAAAACCAGGTATCCAGTACATCGGGATCCTGTTTGATGTTTTTTGAACCGCAGTGGGGACAGGAGGCAGGATCGCTGCGGGTTACGGAAATCTTGCCGCAGTCCGGACAGTGCCAGGCAGGAATTCTGTGACCCCACCAGAGCTGACGGCTCACGCACCAGTCGCGGATGTTCTCAAGCCAGTGTTCGTAGGTGTTCTCCCATTTTTTGGGATAGAAGACAAGTTCGCCCCGGCGCCAGCTTGCAAGGGCCTTCTCCGCAAGGGGCTTCATCCTGACAAACCACTGCTCGGAAAGGTAGGGCTCTATCACCGTATGGCAGCGGTAACAGTGCCCCACCGCATGAGTAATGTCTGTTTCTTTAATATAGAAACCGCCGGCCGCGAGATCTTCAAGAACGATCTTCCGGGCTTCCTCTACCGTGAGGCCCCGGTACTTTCCGGGCACCTCGTCATTGAGACGGCCGTCCGGGCTGAGTATATTGATAAGCGGAAGATTGTGCCGCTTTGCCAATTCCCAGTCGGCCGGATCGTGGGCAGGGGTTATCTTCACTACTCCGGTACCGAATTCCCTGTCTACATAGGCATCGGACACCACGGGAATATCCCTGTCCGTAAGGGGGAGACGCACGGATTTTCCAATGAGCCGGGCATAGCGGGGATCTTCCGGGTGAACCGCCACGGCAGTATCCCCCAGCAGGGTTTCCGGCCTGGTAGTCGCAAGCTCCACCCACTGGTCCCCTCCCCCGGTAACCGGGTAGCGCAAATGGTACATCTTCCCGGCAATCTCCTCGTGCTCAACCTCGTCATCGGCCAGGGCGGTACCGCAGCTGCTGCACCAGTTCACCAGATAGTTCCCCTTGTAGAGCAGATCCCGTTCGTAAAGCGTAACAAAAACTTCCCGTACAGCCCTGGAGAGGCCCTCGTCAAAGGTAAAACGCTCCCGGCTCCAGTCCACGCTGACCCCCATGCGGGCCATCTGCCTTGAGATTAACTCATGGTGTTCATTTTTGACTTTCCAGGTTTCTTCAACAAACTTTTCCCGGCCCAGGCTGTGGCGGCTCTTTCCCTGACTGCGAAGCCGTTTTTCCACCACATTCTGGGTTGCGATTCCGGCATGATCGGTACCGGGCACCCACAGCGCGGCCTCCCCCTTCATCCGGTGGTAACGGATTACAATGTCCTGCAGGGCCATGTTGAGGGCGTGGCCCAGGTGAAGCAGCCCGGTAACGTTGGGAGGCGGAATTACGATGACATAGGGAGCCTTCTCCCCGCCGCCCTGAGAGGGCGCCCTCGGGACAAATGCCCCGGATTCCTTCCAGCGTTTATAGATTCGGTCTTCAAAAGACTTCGGATCATAGGCTTTGCTTAATTCAACAGACTTCATGTGCGCCTCTATCGCACGAATATACATAAACAAACCAAAAAATTCAATGATCCGGAAGGGTTTTTAATTTTGATTCGATCTGATCGATTACTTCATCCGGGGTGGAGGCCCCGGCGCAGAGTCCGATGCTGTGATACGAGGCCAGGCAGGATACGCCCCTCTCCGCCCTGCGGGGCTTAACGGTATGGTCATGGGGCGGTTCGAGTTCTTCGATGCCGGAAGGATCTTCCACAAGCCATGCGGGCTTCCCTTCGGCCCGGGCAAGGGCAAAAAGACGGCGGGTATTGGAAGAAGCCCTGCCCCCGGCGACAATGACGGCGTCAACCATTCCGCACAGTTCCCGGAGGCTTTCCTGTCTTTCCGCGGCAGCGTTACAGAGACTGTTCACCGTTTCAAGATCGGGAAAATATTTTTTTATGCTTTCTTCTATTGCCGCATATTCCCCCGCGGAGATCGTGGTCTGTCCGATTAAAGCGGTTTTGATGAAAAGGGGACTGCTTTTTTTCAATTCGGCGGCGGCATTTTCCGCTTCCCCGCCGTTCTCCACGAGGATGCAGCCGGGAGCAAAAGCCTGCAGGCCTATCACTTCGCCGTGGTTTTTTTCTCCGGCCAGAAACACCCTATAGCCTTCCCCGCAAAGGGAACGGGCCTTGAGCTGATTCGCCTTGACCCTGGGGCAGGTAGCGTCAACGATCCGCGCTCCCCTGCGCAGCAACTCTGCCTCCAGGAGGGGACTCACCCCGTGGGCCCTGATGATAACCGTATCGCCTGAAAAAAACGGAGGAAGCGTGTCTTCGTCAAGAAGACAAAGGCCCTTTTGTTTGAGCCCTTCCATCGCCTGGGGATTGTGGATAAGGGCCCCCATGGAATATACCCGGCCCCCCGCTCCAAGTTCCGCCAGGCACATATCAAGCGCCCGGCGGACACCGAAACAAAAACCCAGAACCCTGGCGCGGATTACCTTCATAATTCAGGGAAGCACAGCCGGGAAGGCGGCCCTCAGGCAATCCGTTTCCGGGCCCGTTTGATTTTTATGTTTTCCCAGAAATTCAGGATGCCCGATGCAATAAAGATCGTGGAATATACGCCGGAAACCATGCCCACAAGAAGACATGCGGCAAAATCCTTCATCGAACCTGTGGTAAAGATGAACAGGGATAGTACCGCCAGCATAGTGGTAACGGTTGTAATGATCGTGCGGTTGAGGGTTTCCGAGATGGCCCGGTTCAAGACATCAACAAAACTGTCATCCGGATATATCCGCTGAGTTTCCCGGATACGGTCAAAGATAACGATGGTGTCGTTGATCGAATAACCGAGAATCGTGAGGATTGCGGCGATAGTAGTTGTGTTGAACTCCAGCCGCGACCAGGCAACAAAGGCTACCGTAATGAGGGCGTCATGAATAATGGCAACCACGGCGCCTACGGCGTACTGCGGCTTAAACCGGATCGAAGCGTAGATAAGGATCAACACCAGGGTAAGGGCCATGAGGAGTCCTGCCTGATCCGACAGGTTCTTGGAAAAACGGGAACCCACATAATCACTGCGCAATACCGCTACCGAACCCAGACCCGGATAATTTTCCAGAGCGTTAATGACCCTGTCCGCAGGAACCCCGCCTTCGCCGCCTACCTCGCTGTCTTCGAGACGGATCATGAAGTGCCGGTCTTCGGGGGCTCCCATGCTCTGCACGGAAACCGTCTTTCCCAGGGGAATAAGGGCCTCCCTCACCGTAACGATGGAGATTTCCCCGCTTCCGGGAGCCAGATAGTGAACCACATAGGGTTCGGAACTCAGTTGGGGATTCCCCTGCGCGCTGTGAAGCAGCCATTGGGGATTCACCGCATCCGGACTCAGATCAACAAAATTGATGCCTTCAACCTGGGCTCTCATGGCGGAGATCAGTTCCGAAAGACTCCTGTAAGAAGACAGGGTAAAGGGAACGGTTCTCCCTTCCACCCCCGCGCCCGAAATGACAATGTAGATATTGTTCCTGTCAAACGAGACCGAGGCATTCCCCCTGCCCGACCAGGTGATGCCGAAGGCTTTGGGGGCAAACTGAACTTCCTGTATAAGACCCGCCTGGAAATCGACACCCATATTGAAACCGGAACCGTCCCTCACCAGAAAGTAGATGTATCCTGCCAGACCGAAAAGACAGAGAAGAATCGAAAGAATTGCCGTAAGGAGGAAATATTTGGAAAACTTGATGATCTTCATTTGATCCTCCAGGAAACGGAGACACGCTTGCTATGCAGCACGTCGGTACCGAAGTCAAATATCAGCCTGGAAACAAAGAGGCTTGTAAACACCGAGGAGAACACCCCGATTGCAAGGCTTACCGCAAAACCCTGAATGGGCCCCGAGCCAAGCTGAGAAAGGAAGAGAGCCGCAATAAAGGTAGTAATGTTGGAGTCCATGATCGCCCAGAAAGCCTTGTCGAAGCCTGAATCGATCACCGCCTTGCGGCCTTTACCCAGCCTGAGTTCTTCCTTCATACGCTCAAAGATGATTACGTTGGCGTCTACCGCCATGCCGATGGTCAGGATGAAACCCGCAATACTGGGCAAGGTAAGGGTAAAGTTGAACGCGGAAAGAATGCTGAACATAAAGTAGAAGTTGAGAATCTGGGCCACTATGGCGTTGATTCCCGATACCTTGTAGTAGATCAGCATGAAGATCATGACGACGACGATACCGCCGAGGAGGGCATAGAGCCCCTGCCGTATGGTGTCTTCCCCAAGGGAGGCGCCGATACTCTGCTGGTTGGCTACCTCCAGTTCCACGGGCAGCGCGGCGGTTCTCAGGGTAAGGGCGATGTTGTTGGCCTCGTCAATACCGAAGCCCGTCAGCCGCACCGCATCCCTGATGGGACTCTGGATCGTGGCCTGGCTCTTTACCCGGTCGTCCAGAACAATGGCAAGAGGCTTACCCACATTGGCGGAGGTGAGCTTGTAGAAGATCTCCCCCCCCTCGCCATCCAGCATGAAGGTAACTTCCGGCTTGCCGTCAAGATTGTTCCGTTCAACCACGGCGCTCTGAATGTGGTTGCCGTCAAGACCGACTTCCTTTTTTACCGCGGTATAACCGGTAAACTCGTCAAGCCCGTAACGGTCTTTGATATAGACACCCAGAATCTTTACATCGGCAGGAATAATGGAAGGATCGATAAGATTCCCCTCCGAGTCGAATGTAGCGGTGGGATGCTGATTGTAATAGAGGTTAAAGGCTTCGGCGGCTTCCGAATCCACCATGTGGAAGGCCAGCCCGCCCTTACCCATGATAATCGAATTGATCCGTTCAGGATCCGCCGTTCCGGGAATCTCCACATAGATCTGATCCTGACCCTGCCGGCGGATTACCGGTTCGGTAAGGCCGAAACGGTCGATCCGGTTGTTCAGCACCTCCAGAGCCCGGTTAATTGCATCTTCCCGGTCCTCATCGTTAAGGGAACGGCCGAGCCTCTCCTGCAGGGCATTCAGATCCGCCTGGAGCACGATGGAAAGACCGCCTGAAAGGTCAAGACCCAACTGAACCGCATTCTTTTGGAGATCCTTGAGAGCAAAAATCTTCTCCCGGTATTCGGTCTCAACCGCGTCCAGAGCCTCTTTGCGGCTTGCAAAGGCGCCGAGCACCGTTTTTGTGTCCCAATGCTCAGGAGCCTTCTGCCTGCCCTCTTTGTAGA
>JAIRNJ010000054.1 GCA_031258115.1 Treponema sp.
TATTTCCACCGGTAAAAGCCTGGTAATTCAACCGGACACGGGCTATTACCCGGATATAAACCTGGGTACTGTTACCGGGAACTATCCCTAAGCCTGAATAAACATTAACCCCGGCGCCCGCCGGGGTTTTTAGGTGTGCAGAAAAGTCCTGATAGACTGGTTCCCATACTTTACGGCTATTCTTGACCCACAGAATAGCCCTCAACAGGCATTTTAAGGTAAAGGCAGGACGCCACGGCAATGCCGCAATTAATACGTTACGATCACCGCATGAAACACCAGCGGTTCTTTCCCGGTGTTTTTGATACTGTGGGAAGCGCCGTTGCCGGTGACGACGGCATCCCCTGCGGACACAGGCCTTTCCGTGCCGTTATCGTTCACCGTTCCCTTTCCCGAAAGGATCAGGAAATACTCAGTCTCACTGTTATGCTGATGGCAGCCGATAGAAGCGCCGGGCGGCAGGCTAATCTCGGAAAGCATGCGGATGTTTTTCTCATTTTCGCAGTCCACAAGGTGGGTAAAAGAAGCAATTCCCTCGCCACCCCTCATTTTTTCCTTCTGTTCCTTTTTCATGTCTTCTCTGCCGATAATCATGGAGGCCTCCTTATAATTTTGAAAAATCGAGGCCGTTTCAAAACTCTTTTCAAAACCGGCTCAATTCCGTTCCCCATTCTATTAAAAAAATAGAAAACAGAGTAGTATTGAAATATGAATGGATTGGAAAACCGCTCCTTTAGGCCTGCAAAACCGTATCTCTCAGGTTCTTTCCCGCGAAGGGAAGCGCCGGCCTGGACAGGGCCCGCGTTCATTGTTCTTGCGATCCTTGCCGGATGCATGGCTTTGCTGCTCTGCGTGGGTACCGTTTACGGACTTCTCCGGAACCCCCGGTCGGGCCCTCTGTTCAGTCTTGGCGTCCCTGAAACCGCCCTGCCCGCGCCGGAAAGCGCTGCCCGCGGCAGGACTCCTTCCGAAGCCTGGGGCATGGATGCAGAAGGCCGCTATCCGGACGGAGTTTTTACGGGAATCGGACGTCTGCGCATAAGCCTGGAGCCTCAGCCCGCCGCGGCGGTACTTTCGGTGGTATTCCCCTATCCCGCGGAAGACAGGGCTTTTTCCGAGGAACTGGCCGCCCGCCTGCCGGAACTCAGAGAGATTACCGGTGACTATTTCAAAGGGTTTTCGGCGGATGAACTCCGCAGGGCCGATGAAGCCTCCCTAAAAACCGGAATCCTCGCCCGCTACAACCAGCTTCTCAGGCTGGGAAAAATCGAGGCGATCTACTTCAACGACTTTGTGATACTCGACTGAAAATTCTATGTGACGGCTGTGCAGAAACCGCCATGTGGTTTCTGTGAGAGACGGAGCTGTCCGGACAGGCTTTCAAACTTTTTTGGACAAGCTTATCTCATGAAACCATTTACCCCAAGCAGTGTCTAAACATAGACGCAAAGCCGGGAAAGCGGATATAGTAAAAGTGTAAACGTTTTTACTGAGGAGCCGCTTATGGGGAATATATCTTCCAATGCTGCCCAGGTAGTCATCGCAATCATACCCCTGGCGGGGATTGTGATGAGCGCCCTGGTTGTTTTTTTCTACATCCTGTGGAGCCACCGGCGGAAAACCCTGCTCATCAAGGCAGGACACTATACCCGGCCGGATTTTGACATTCTTGTCTTCAGTCTGCTTGCCGGCTTGTTACTTACCAGCGTGGGACTTGCCCTGACCATTTTTTTGGCCATCGTTGCGGAGGGGGCCTCCTACGGGCTTCTCGGCGGGCTCATCCCCCTTTCCATGGGGGCCGGCCTCCTGGTGTTTTACGGAATCAGGAGTCATTCCATCAGGGCTCACACGGATAACGGAGCCTCATGACACAGGGAGACGATGCGGATGAGCAGCTCCTTGTCGGCAGGATTGTCTCGGGGCAGAAAGAGCTTTTTGGTTACCTTGTCAGCCGCCATGAACAGGCTGTTTTCAGTATGGGGATGGGTTTTTTCCGCAACAGGGACGATGCATCAGATTTTACCCAGGACGTGTTCCTCAAGGTGTACCAGAATCTCCCCCGCTTTGAAGGACGTTCACGTTTTTCGACCTGGTTATACAAAATTGCCTACAACACGGCGGTCAACGGGATTAACCGCCGCAAAGAGTACCTGAGCCTGGCCGAAGAGGAGCGTGAAGCACAGGGTGAAACGCCGGAATCGGCGCTTATCCGCAAGGCCGCCCGGGAATCGGTACTGGAAGCCCTGAAAGATCTGCCGGAACGCTACCGGATCTGTGTGGATCTTTTCTTTTTTTATGATCGTTCCTATCAGGAGATTGAGGGGATCACCGGGTTTCCGGTGAATACGATTAAATCCCATGTGTTCAGGGCGAAGAAGCTGCTTCGGGAAAAATTAAAGGAGATCGGAAACATAGAAGGGAAAGGGTGAGAATATGAGATGCGACGAAATATTGGATAAGGTTTACGGGTACGGCGGGGAAGGAGAGATCTCCTTCATTTTGCAGCTTAGGATCCGCTTTCATCTGTTTTTCTGCCCCCAGTGCGCCCGGGAAATTGAACGCTTTGAACTTGCCCGGGAATCCCTGAAGAAGGACTTTTTTTATCCGGCCCCCGGGCTTGAAGAAGCTGTCATGGCCCGTATTGCCGCGGAACTGGCTGCCGGGGAAGCAGGTGAAGAGGATTCCGTGCGGGATAATCCCGGCGGAATCAGTACAAGGGCCTGGAGTTTCACGGGAATTCTGATCTTTATATCTCTGGCAAGCTCCTTTTTGGGTCTCAATTTTGCTGAAGTAGCCGCGGCCGGGGGAATATCTTTCCTTCTGCCCATCGGAATTACCATTGGAGTGGTGATAACCTGTTACGGCGCCCTCTTTATAGGCAGCCATTTGAAGGAATTTTCCGAACGTTTCGGTTTGCATTAGCCCCAGACACTAATAGCTCTTAAACATTGACATCTTTCCATACTCGTCTTAAGCTGATCTTATGAATATTTCCACTTATACGGTAAAACCGAAGCTTCCCCCGGCCTTAAAACCCCTGGAAGAAATAGCCAGGAATCTCTGGCTTTCATGGAATTATGACGCGGTTCAGCTTTTTATCAGACTGGACTATGATGCCTGGATGCAGTCGCAGCAGAGCCCTGTCAGGACTCTCGGTATGGCAAATCCTGTACGGCTTGCCCAGATGGCCAAGGACGATTCCTATCTGGCCGCGCTAAAGGAAGTGCATGACCGCTTCCTCAGGTATAAGAAGGGCGATACCTGGTACCGGGGCAGCAAGAAGGAAGTGGTGGCCTATTTCTCCATGGAGTACGGCATGGACGTGAGCCTTCCCATCTATTCAGGAGGCCTGGGTATCCTTTCCGGCGACCACATGAAGACTTCCTCCGATATGGGGCTCCCCCTGGTGGGCATCGGGCTCCTCTATCGGCAGGGTTACTTTACCCAGGTGCTCAATGCCGACGGTTTCCAGCAGGAAAGTTATCCGGAAAACGACTGGTATAACATGCCGGTAGAGCGGAAAATCGGCAAGGACGGCCAGCCCCTCAAGATCACCGTGGATCTTGCGGGACGTCAGGCAGTGGCTCAGATCTGGGAAGTAAAGGTAGGCCGCTCTTCCCTGTTCCTTTTGGATACCAATATTGAAGAAAACGAAGCGGATATACGGAATGTTACCTCCGCCCTCTACGGCGGGGATAAGGAAACCCGGATCAGGCAGGAGATTCTCCTCGGCATCGGTGGTATTCGGGCTCTCCGGGCTCTGGGTATCAATCCGGCCGCTACCCACATGAACGAAGGCCATGCCGCATTCCTGGGACTGGAGAGGATACGGGAGATCATGACTGAAAGGGGCTTCAGCTTTGAAGAAGCCTACGAGGCGGTGTGGCCCACCAATATTTTCACTACACACACCCCGGTACCGGCGGGAAATGAACGTTTTGACCTTGCCCTGCTTGAAAAATACTTCAAAACCTGGCCCCAGATTCTGGGGATCTCCTGGAAAGACTTTTTGGCCCTGGGCCGGGAACGTCCCAATGACGACCGGGAAAACTTCTGCATGACTGTGCTGGCCCTGAAGTTTGCGGCCTATGCCAACGGCGTGGCCCGGCTCCACGGGGTAGTTTCCCGTGAGATGTGGAAGAACCTCTGGCCGGGTCTCCCCCTCGACGAGGTGCCTATCCATCACGTGACTAACGGCGTACACCCCCGTACCTGGATTTCCGGCGGCATGGTGGATCTTCTTGACCGTTACTTTGGTCCCCGGTTCCTCGATCAGCCGACGGATCTCAAGATCTGGAACCGTATGGACAGGATAAGTGATGAGGAACTCTGGCGTACCCATGAAAGGCGGCGTGAACGCCTTGTGGCCTTTGCGCGGGACCGGATCCGGGAACAGTACAGGCGTACCGGCGCGGTGGAACGGCGCATGCGTCAGGCGGAAGACGCCCTCTCTCCCTATGCCCTTACCCTCTGTTTTGCCCGGCGTTTTGCTACCTACAAACGCGGCAACCTGCTGTTTCGCGATCCGGAACGGCTTCTCCGCCTGATTCGGGACAATGACCGGCCTGTGCAGCTCATCTTCGCCGGAAAGGCCCATCCCCACGATCTTCCCGGCAAGGAACTGATCCGGGAGGTCATTCATTTTGCGGAAAAGTATGATGTTACCAGCCGTATTGTCTTCATCGAAAACTACGATATGACCGTGGCCCGTTACCTTACTTCGGGCGGGGACGTGTGGCTTAACACCCCCCGGCGGCCCATGGAAGCCTCCGGCACCAGCGGCATGAAGGCCGCCATGAACGGCGTCCTTAACTGTTCGATTCTGGACGGCTGGTGGGACGAAGCCTACGATCCGGAACTCGGCTGGGCCATAGGCCAGGGGGAACAGTACAACGACGATACCCTTCAGGATGATATTGAAAGCAAGGCCCTCTATGATATCCTGGAACGGGATCTGATTCCCCTCTTCTATCAGCGGGGCCGTGACGGCCTGCCCCGTGAGTGGATCAAGCGGATGAAGACCTGTATGAGCACCATAGGCCAATCCATGTCCAGCCACCGGATGCTCATGGACTATTCCAACAACTATTACTTCCCGGCCCTCAAGAATTACCGGCGTATTATCAAAGATGAATACGCGGAGTCCAAATCTCTTGCGGCCTATTTCAGCCGCCTCAAGGGGGCCTGGGACGGGATCAAGATAGAAAGACTCAACAGCAACTCCAAACCGGTCATGCAGAGGGGAGACCCTCTTACCGTTACCGCGTATATCGATCTGGGGCCGCTTCACCCGGAGGATCTGCTGGTAGAACTCTATTACGGGTCTGTTTCCAACCAGGGCAGCGAGATCAAAAATGCCCGCCGGGCGGAGATGAAGCATACCGGAGTCGATGGAACAAATAATATCTACCAGATCAGGGTAGAATGTCTGGACACGGGCATGCAGGGTCATACGGTACGAATCCTGCCGAAACATCCGGCTCTGGTGCATCCCTACAGGACAGGCTTTATTAAGTGGGCATAGAGAAGCACAGACATGCCGTATTTCCTGTACGGCCCGAAGGGTCGTACAGGTATCTTGATACCATTACAGCTTTTTTTACGGTCATATTGGTAGTGAGCAATGTGGCCTCCTCGGCAAAGATCGTGGATCTGGGTTTTTCTATCTTTGGCATACCCATGGCCTTTGACGGAGGAACCCTGCTTTTTCCCCTTTCCTATGTGTTCGGCGATGTACTCACCGAAGTCTACGGTTTCCGCGCCTCCCGCCGGGTAATCTGGACAGGTTTTGCGGCGCTGATCCTCTCCTCCGCTATATTCTTCCTGCTTCGCCGCCTTCCCGCTTCTCCGGATTGGGAAGCCTATGCAGGGACTGCCGCTTACGATGCAATCCTGGGGGGCATGAGCACCGGAGCAATCGCCCTGGCAAGCCTTCTGGGGTACTGGGCCGGAGAATTTTCAAATTCCGTGGTTTTATCGCGGGTAAAGATAGCCATGAAGGGCCGCTTCCTCTGGGTGCGAACCATCGGGTCTACACTGGTCGGAGAATTTCTTGACAGCCTTGTCTTTGTCCTTGTGGCAAGCATTGCCGGAGTCTTCGGCTGGACATTTTTCGCAAGCCTCCTGTTAACCAACTACTTCCTCAAATGCTTCATTGAAGTGCTCATGACCCCGCTTACCTATGCCGTAGTATACACCCTCAAGAAAGCCGAAGGCGTGGATGCCTACGATACGGGAATCCGTTACAGCCCCTTTGCCTCAAGTTTACGCAGGGAAGCTTAGTACAAAAGGAAAGTATGAGCGTGGAAGGCGGATACATCATCGTCATATGCCATTTACCTTAAAATTTAGCCGGCCCAAGCCTGTGGAACCCCAAGCTGCCGTCCGGCGGCGAAGTGTAAACAGACCTGTAATGTGCAGTGTCGCCTTTTTATACTAATCTATTTTAAACTTATTTCTGTTACAAAATCAACATAATAATTAAAATTGGTAAACCCCCGGCTTTGCCGGGGGACTTAAAAGGTTTGACCTTTCAGGGAATATAATTGACAATTTCAAGGAAATAAAAAAACCTCCTGTTCAAGTGAACCGCTCAAAGTTCAAAGACAGGAGGCATCACATGAGTGATGTAAAGAACTTAACGCATAGCGCATGGGAATGCAAGTATCATGTGGTATGGATACCGAAA
>JAIRNJ010000133.1 GCA_031258115.1 Treponema sp.
GGCTGCGACTTCATCGGCCGGGGCAGCTTTTACCTGGGCCGCTGGCTCCGGGGCCGCTGGCAGGAAAAACAGGTCATCGCCTAGCAGTTTGTTGCGCTTCGCGCATAAAACCTCCAAAAATCGCCTGTAGGGCGATTTTTTACCCTGCAAACTGCCAAAGCAGCCCAACAATCGTGGTTTTTGTGGCACAAAGTGACGCAAAAACCTACAAGCGCGACAGGCTGCTAAGTTCCCCTAAAGCCGCGGGGATTTGTAACTATCTCTATATGCCGGTAGAGCCTTCAATGGCAACGGGAATTTTCCCCGGTTCCGGCACAAGCGCCAGCATTTTGCCTTGAGCGCGTCAAACGCGAGTGCGCTATTGGTGGGGCGTCGAAGAAGCGATGACCCTTAGGCCGCACGATTGATATTTTCGGCGATGCAGAGATGGGTGGTGTTAAAGATCGCAAAAAAATCATCCGGTTGACGAGAAAAATACGACTGGTTTAATGTAATTCCGCATTTTCCACAAAATCAGAAAACGATAATAAAATTACCTCTGTACCCATATTCTTTTTTGTCTTGGAAATATACGATATGCTTTCATCTATCAATAAAACATAATAAAGCCCAAGACCATTCCACGGCTTCTCTGTTATGTCATTATCCTGGATTGCGTGCAGTATGCCAACCACTATGTCTTCCTGCTCGATGAGTTTTTCAGCCTCTGTTGCGGCTATAAAAAGAGTATCTTCCCTGCCTTCCTGAAACGCTTTTATTATTTCTCCATGATCCCTAGCATTAAGAATGACCATATTCGGAAAACTCCAATCGAATTGAGGGCAACCTTTTATTATAATTATCCGCCCATGCTCCTGCGCCGTCAAATTCCCGGTATTCGCCAGTATCAGGAAGAAAAAAGTCAACGTCCATTGAAAACACCTGTTATTTTGTCTCATTAAATACCTGCCTTTATATATATAAGTCAGATTGAAGGGAAGCTCCCAAAACCTCTGGTTTTTGAGAGTTTCCCCCGGTGGCCTCCTCAGCGTTTACATCTGTTCATATATGAATTGAACAATATCTGCCGCTGTTGTTCTGGCTTCTGCTGCATGTTCTCCCAAGGACAGGCTCGTATCCATGATCAAAAGAATATAGGCGTTCTTTTTTGTCACTCCTTTTCCGGTATACTCGGTATTTGGGACAAATTGACCAAAGTCTTCATGATATTGCGTAACCTGCTCACGAATGACAGAATACGGTTTGTCATCGTGTTTCAGTTCATTGATAATGAATTCAACCGTATTCGAATTGGCGTCATAAGATTCTTCGTCCATCTCAATGATCGCGTTAGTGCGTTTTGCATACTCATCAAAGATAAACCCATCGCTTACGGTTATGTTCTCGAGGGTGAAAAAGTCCTTTTTCAAGAAAAGAAATCTCGTCCTTTTTTGATGTCTTACGTCTGCTTCAAACCAAACCTGATCTCTCGCGCTTAGCTGCATACGGATACGCTGTCCGACAAAATCTTTAGGAACGCTAAACGAAAACGAAGGAATGATAAACGCTTCCTGGAACTTTTTTTTCAATCCTTCCATGTTATCATCAGATATTACGTCCGGCGCCCCAACGTTTTGCCCGGCGGTGAATGGTTTGAGCATTGTTTCAAGATTCTCTTCTGAATAAGCCTCCAAGTCGTCTCCTTTATAAAGCAAAACATACGATTGAAAAGTGTTGGTGGACGAAGGGTTTTTTATCAGTCCAAAGAAACGGTACTTCTTGATGATTTGCTGCATGCGGCTGTTGAGTGCGTTACCATAAGCATCCCTGCCGGAAGCGCCCATAGAATAATTTCCACGCCGGGCAGAGGAACCTTTAAAGACAGCGTCAAGTCCGAAGGGCAAAAAGCCTTTCTGATTGCTTCTGTTGGCTATGGTAACAGAAGCATTATCAATGCCATCAGTAAAGAACACAACATAGTATCTGCTTCTAGGGTCGCCTTCCATAAATTTTTTATTGATTTCGGCTACCCGGTCCAGTCCCATATCAAGCGCGTACAGGGCGGCGGTATTTTGTCCGCTGGGTACTCTCTCAATGGCAAGCTGCATGGATCTCGCTTGGGCTTCTTTTGTCAGGTCATAAGGCTTACCCGCATCTGTCGAGACGCCCGGTATTGGTTTAATATCGTCAGCATCTTTGGGGTTCCTCGGCGGTAACATATAGCTCTGGTAGACTTTATCATTGAACCCAATGACATCGGCGTACATCTTTTCGTTGTACTGCGTAGCGCAGGAGACAAAAAACGCTCCAAAGAGACAGAGGGACAAAACGCCAAATACGTTTCTGTTCAATTTGCCATGTTTACTCATAATAATTCTCCTTGTATGTATAAATTTTTATACATCAAAGGGTTTTTACCCTTTGAAATACCCATCCGAAAGGACAGATTTATTCTCCAATGGCGAAGCGCCGCAAAATTGCGGTAAGTATGGTTTTTCAATATCGTTGGGGCGACCCTATACCGCATACCACCGGAAAAAATCCCGTCTCGTGGCGTTTACCTCCCTGTTTCTTCCCGGAGGTGCCCATTTTCCATTCCACCTGTCAAATACCTGACTAATACAGTAATAAATTACCAATATCAGCCCAATGGTCTAATATTATTAAACTAAGAATAGTCTATCAAAACTAGATTGTCAAGGGCTAATGGCGCTGTACTATAAGATTTTGGGGGAATTGTTATAAAAACGGAACCGTTGCGGGATTATTTATCCGCGAATATCAAGGCTAGAAGGGAGGTACTGGGCATATCACAGGAAAAACTTGCGGAATTGGCGGATGTCTCGGTCCAGATGATTAAGGCAGTTGAGGGCCGCCGGAATTGGGTAAGCGATGCTATGCTGGTTAAGCTGGCCCAGGCTCTAGGGCTCAGGGCTTTTCAACTCCTCATTCCGGCAGATACGATCTCCGCACAGAACGATGATCTCATCATTTCGGGCTTACTCCGCAGTCTTAAGCAAAACATCCTGGATGATATAAATTCCCGGTTTGACCGGCTTCTACCAACGGAAACGACGCGGCGGTAGTGGATTTTCATGATCAACAAGGGGCTGTAAAAGAAGTGGCCCTGCATGAGGCTGTACTTTATATCCCCTCCCGCAACTGTGTATCTCCCGATGGATGTCGGCGGCATAGAGCCGCGGGTATATAATTTCTGGTTATGTAAGGGGAGAAGTCTGTCCCTGTGATAAGAAGGGCTGACAAAACAGGCCTGTTTTCACTGGTTTTCAAGGAGCAAATAATATTTTGGCTGTGCCCCGGCAATTCGGACAAAAAAACTTCGTATCGGTTCTCAAAAAAGCCCCTTTCGACGATTTTTTTTACAGCCCCCGCATTAGTTCAACATTGGGGCATTTATTGGCGCGCGCACTAGCCAAGCTAAAGCTTGGCTGCATTTATTCAATTTTGGAGTATCCACTGGCGCTAGGCTATGCCGCATTGTTTAATATACAACCTGCGGTTGCCTATCACGGGCCAGGCCGTGCCGTACTATCCAATGTACAGCCTTGCGGCTGTTCATCCTGGCCCCTCCTCGCTCCAAACCCGCTTTGCGGGTTTTTCGCCAACCCCCCACTCTTTTCCCGCCGGATACGTCTTAACGTTGTTGACAGTAATCAGAGTCTGTTCACAAAGCCGCTTACTGCACAAAACTTTATTCGAGGGGGATCTAATACCCCGTTCCTCTGGGGCGGTTCAATTCCCAGCCAATGATGGCGGGGTGCAGACCCCAGTATAAAATGAGTCTGGTTTAATACCCCGCGGCTTGCCGCGGCTCAAATAATGCAACGTTTACAAAAATTTGGTATTGAACCCAAGAACTCGCTTACGCGAGGGGGGCTCCATTTCCGGCAACATGGCAACAAAAGTGGTTGGTGGTGTAGCAGTTGCTGAGGGCGCCGCCTTTACCCGGCGGGGCGGCGCGATCAGCGGTAACAGGGGGCCCAGCGGCACCAGGGCGGATACCTGGAATGTTTTCGGGCCGGGCAGGATTTCCTTGGGTTCCCCAAGCCCAAGCTCTTCCCGGCCCACAAGCCCGCCTCCCCGGCAGTCCGAGGGCGGCTTATCCATTGCCGAAGATACCCCTTCTTCCGGCGGTTCAAAACCCTCCGGCTCTTTCGGCTCATCCGGTTCTTCCGTGGACTTTGTCTTTACCAGCCACCTCAACGTCTATCTCCAGGGCTGGCATCCAAACGCCGTGGCCCTGGCTATTCCCTTCCAGCTTGGGCTGCAGATAGAACTACCGGCCGTCACCCTGGACCTCCTCGGCGAGGCCAGCGCCGGTGTGGGTTACCCCAACGTCTTTGAATTCCACTTGGGGGGCATGGCGGAACTGTACCTTTTCGATACATTCGGTTTTGGCGCGGGGGCGGGTTTCTACGGCAACGCCCTTAACT
>JAIRNJ010000183.1 GCA_031258115.1 Treponema sp.
AGATCACCGAGGCAAAGGGATTTACCGTTACCGTTGACCGTGCCAGTTGTTTGAGACCGGTATCGAAACGGGCCAGATAGAGGCTTTGGGAGCCGCCTTCCCCGCTTATGGCAATGGCATAGAGATCGTTTCCATTTACCCAGAGGGGGCTTCCCTCCAGGATGTCGATGTCGCCCTGTTTGTCCATCTCAAGGCTGCCGCCGTTTATCTCAATAAGCCTGATCGCCCCGTTCCCCTTGTTTTCACCGGCAATGGCAAGAATCTTGCCGTCCAGTATCACCACTGTTCTCAGGTTTACCGTATCAAGCGGGGAACGTTTAAGCTCCGCCCCTGAACCGGGCTGGAGACTGAGGAGCCTTCCCACGGAACTTCCCTGAACTTCGATCCTGCCGCCCAGAACACCGGCTTCCGCGGTCTGGGGCCGTGAAGCTTCTTCAATGATGATCTCCTGCTGATCTTTGGCTATCTCTTCCCGTTCCTGCTGGGCCTCTTCATTCTTCTGTTCCGCAAATTCCTCAGTTTGTCTGGCCTCTTCCCTCCGCTCGGCAAGGTCCTCTTCCCTCCTGTCAAGTTCCCGGGATTTTTCTTCGTTTGCCTGTTCCTGCCGGTCGATTTCTTCATTTCTGCGTTCGGCCTGCCCGGGGCTTATTGTTCCCTGGGCAAGTTCCTGCCGGGTTTCCTCCCGCGCCCCGGCGGTCTCGTTCCGCTCCTGATTGACCTGAGCCCGTTCTTCGGCAATGCGGCGCTCTTCTTCCCGTATGGCTTCCCGTTGAACCTGGGCACGCTGTTCGGCCTCCGATGCTTCCCTCTCCTTGAGCTCAACCATCTCCTTACGGTCTTCGATACCCCGGTCTTCCTGCCGCCGCATCTCCTCCACCACCGAAGAGTCCGAAAGCGAAGATGTATTCACCGCGCTTAGGGAACTGGCGCCGCCGGGGCCGAGGGGAATGAGCATGAGTGTCTGACCCGGCCATTCGTCGAAGCGTATCGAAATACCGGCTTTTTCAGGGCTAAGATACCCCAGGACCGCCTGTTTGTAACGGCTGCCGAAGTAATCCCAATTCCCCCGGTATACCGCGTTGTAGATGGTCACGTATCTTGCAAGCAGGGCCGCATCCCCGGGGGAATAGTTGTAGGCCGCCTCAAGATAACCCTGAATGATGGTTCTCAGGTTCCTGATATGATCCACCCCCGTGTCTACTCCCAGGCCGAAAATATCCGAATCGAGTTTATCGCCGTCCTTTGGGGAAACCGAATGGATTACAAAGTAACGGTTTCCGGCCCCGGCCCGGCCGCTGCGGGCGGAGAGTCCCAGGCCATAGCCTATACTCCGTATCTGGGCCCTGGTTTCAATCCGTGACTGGGGGCCTTCATAGTTGATAAAGACCACCGGAGCCTGATTCCGCTCCAGTTCCGCCTGATCCACCTGGGCAAAGGCAAGACCTGCAACGAAAAGGAAAATATATATGAAGTTTTGGAACAATCCCGGATATTTGTTTCTTTCTGCCATTTCTTCAGCTCCTTCGCTCAATCATAGTATATCATACATCATAGATGAAAAAGACTCAAATTAAATCCCCGTTTGCTATCATCTGAGGCTTTTCAGTTCCCGGCGGGCCTGGGCCTGAACCGGCCTGGGTCTGTCTCCCGCGGAGAGGGAATTGAGAAGCCGTACCCCCGTGTCGCTTAGGGGAGGGCCTGAAAAACGGCAGAGGGCGCCGATGGCGGAACACAGGGCCATGAGTACCTGATCATCCTCCCGGGCCTTGTAGATCGATTGCATAAAGGCCCTCATGGCAAGTCCTTCAGGATCGATGCCGATAAGCCCGACAGCCTGGGCGCTGCGGGCCTTGACGACAGGATCGGTCTCCCGGCTAAAGATATCCGCCAGAAAGGGCAGGGTTTCCCTGGAGCCGATGCTTCCCAGAAGTTCAAGGGCCCGCGCCCTGTAGGCAGGCTGAACCGGAGGGTGGAATCTCGATACGCCGGGCTGTTCCATACCTGCGCCTATCACCTCCATAAGGTAGGCAGTATAGGCAAGTTCGTTAGTTCCCAGGGAGCCTTTTTTCACGGCCTTATCGATTTCCGCGAAACGGGCCTTGAGTTCTCCTTCTTCAAAGCGGTAATAGTAGGAGGCCCAGGGTGAAGGGGGAGGGTTTCCCGTACCGTAGCTGCCTTCGCTCATGGGGCCGTAGAGGGACTGCCGCCCCCTCCTGACACGGTTTTCCAGCCTGTATGCGTTGAGAATCCAGTCGCTTCCCCCGGAATAGAGGAGGCCGTCGTCGTCAAAGGCGGGAATTCCGGCGGCCCCGTCGAGCCGTATCAGCCAGAGCCTCTTTCCGTCTTCGGTAAAACCGCTGGCCCCGCTCCTGCTGAGGAAGTAGATTCCCCGCTCATCGTAGAGTACCGAGCTTCGGTCTTCGCCGCTCCTCCGGCGGGATATATGGCTTTCTCCTGTCCAGAGAAAACTGCCGTCATCTCCTGAGATGAGCAGAGCCGTTCCGTCTTCCAGCAATGCGGCGGCCCTGTTCATGCGGCTGCCCGCGGCCAGAGGCGGGCCGGGAAGCCGGGGCAGGGTATAGGGTCTCCCGCTTTCCGCATCAGGATCGATGATCTCCGCCTGGGTGTTTTTATAGAGAACCAGGAAACGGTAGCTGCCCTTGTTTTTTACGGGGGGCAGAGAGAGGATCGCCGCAGGATCGCCCTTGAGGCTGTATGCTGTCGAAAAGCCGAAGGGATCTACCGAGAGGAAAGTCCCGTTTCCCAAAGCCGCTATAAGACCGCCTTTCTGATCCGGTTTGAGGGGAAGGGAGAGGGAATCGTCCAGGGCAAGCTGCCAGAGCCTCTGCCCGGAGGCGGTAAAACAGCTTATCCGCCGCTCTGTGGGGATGAAGATCCTCCCATCCCAGCCGCAGATCGCAGGAGAAACCAGGGGGCCGCCGGGATTGGCGCGCCACAGTTCCCTGCCCGAGCGGTTCACCGCAATAAAGGCGCCGCTGGTTCTGGATATATAGCTTGTACCTTCGGGAGAACGTGACACATAGGGGGAAAGCCTGCCCCGTGCAAAGAAAGCCCAGAGCGGTTTCCCCTGGGCCGAATATGCCTTGATGTTTCCGCTGTCCAGAACCACTACGATGGATTGGGCCTGTACCGTGGGGATCCCGATCATGACCCCGCCCATTGCCTGCCGCCAGAGCGGTTTTGCCGCGGCTTCTCCTCCGTCCCCTGCCTGCGCTCCAAGACTCAGGCAGAGAAACACCAGGAAAATCCCTGAAAAAATCCGGGCTATTCCGTATTTCACTATTCTCTATTCCCTGATAAAAACAGCCATACTTTCAATATGGGCTGTCTGAGGATAAAAATCAAAAAGCTTCAGTGAACGAAGCGTATAGCCCCCTTTTTTCAATGCCCCCGCATCCCTGGCCAGTGTAGCCGCATCGCAGGACACATAGACCAGCCGGGGAGGGCCCTTTTTACAGAACCAGGCCAGCAGTCCCGGAGAAAAACCTTCTCTTGGGGGATCTGCGACGACAAAGCCGTAAGGTTTTTCAGCCTGTTTCGCCCATGCCTCGTCACTCAGGGCAAAGAATTCCCTTTCCCCGGCCGCAAAACGAAGATTCTCCCGCGCCAGAGCCAGGGCCTGCCTGTTTATCTCCACCAGTTCCATATGGGGAAAGAGACCGGTGAGAAAAAGTGAAAAGGTTCCCACCCCGCAGAAGATATCCGCCGCGGGAAGGTCTTTTTCAGCCTGTTCTGTAGTTTCAAGAATATCCTTGCACAGTTTTTCAAGCATTTCCCCGTTACTCTGAAAGAAAAGCCCCGCGTCAACGCCTATTTTCCTGCCGAGAAGAACGGTTTTGCCCCGGCTTGTTCCCCCTTCGGAGAGAAGAAGTCCATTCCGGGCATAGACGGTAAAACGGTCTTTGTCCGGCGGCGCTTTTATGCCTTCCCGGTTTTTCAGGGCCTTCCGGATCAGGGGGTCCGCAACGGGGCAGTCGTCCAGGGAGACAATTTCCGCGCTTTTACGGGCCTTGAGGCCCAGAAGGGAAACACTGCGGGGGAGTATGGATTTTCCGGAAGGGAAACGCGCCCGGACATGCTCCTGCCGCATCGTGTGGAACTGCATCCTGTTCCGGTATTCCCAGGGAGATGAGGCTTCAGTCTCTATACGGGGCATTGTTTCAAAACCGCCGATTCTCGTAAAAGCTTCCTCCAGAATACCTTTTTTCGCTTCCAGTTGGGCCCCGTAGCCAAGATGCTGGAGGGAACAGCCGCCGCAGTGTCCGTAGAGAGGGCAGGGCGGATCGATCCTTAGGGGAGAGGCTTCACGTATTTCAATAATTTCCGCTTCCGCCCAGCGCGAATGTTCGCGTGTAATGCGGCAGACAAGCCCGTCTCCGGGAGCCGAAAGGCCGATAAAGACCCTTTTATCTCCTCCGGGGGTTTTTATAAAGGATATTCCCTCCCCGCCGGAACTTATTTTTTCAATTCTACAGGCAAAAATATCCCCGATAGGCATGGTTCATTCTATCATGTCTCCCTTCTGAGGGCGAGTACAGGGTGTAAGGTTGAAAGAACAGTAATGTCAGGATAGAATAGGCGTATGGATGAACAATTCATGCTGCAGGAAGATGCCCAATGGTTCAACTGTGATGACGGAGGGCGTATCTTCCTCCGCCGCTGGGTCTCCCGGGCTTTTGCGGAGAAGCCTCTGGCTGTTCTCCATATTGTTCACGGCATGAGCGAACATGGTCTCCGTTACAAACGGCTGGCGGAAACCATGTGCAAAGCAGGTTTTGAGGTATGGGCCGCGGATCAGCGGGGTCACGGCAAAACCGCGGATACTTCCGTGAACGGAGAGGACAAGGGCGGCATGAGGGGCTACTGCGGCGGCGGCGACGGATTTTCAAGAGTATGCGCCGATATTGTGCAGCTTAACCGCCTGATTCGGGAGGAGAGGCCGGCAGCGCCTCTGTTCATCCTGGGACATTCCTGGGGTTCCTTTATTGTTCAGGAGTGCTTTGAAAAATATTCCGGTTTTGAAGGCTGCATTCTTTCGGGAAGCCGGGGCCCCGGCGGCCTTAAGGTAAAACTGGGCCTTCCCCTCATTGTGTTTCTTGCCTTTGTCCGGGGAGAACGGCGTGTCTCTTCCCTGGCTTCTCTTGTTGTAAATAGTTTTTACAGTAAACCTTTCAGGCCCAACAGAACTTCTTTTGACTGGATCTCCAGGGATCATGAAGAGGTAGATCGTTTCCTTGCCGATAGCCTGTGCAGAGTCAGCTATACCTGGGGTTTCTACCGGGATCTGATCAGGGCTCTGAACCGTATCCACCGGAGGGAAGCGCTGGAGAAGATACGGAAGGAGACACCGGTTTATATTTTTGCGGGTACCTCCGATCCGGTGGGGGAAATGGGCAAAAGCCCTACGGCCCTTGTGGAAACGTACCGCAGTGTTGGTGTCAAGGATCTGGAGTTTGTTCTCTATCCCGGCGCCCGGCACGAGACATTGAATGAAAGCAACCGGGAGGAAGTAACGGAAAATCTTCTTTCATGGTTAAAACGGCACATTGAGCCGGCTGAAAAACTGGAGTGGCCTCCATAAAGACGGAGAGATGCTTTGAGGATCAGGTATTCAACAGGGGAAAACGGAAAACGAATCAAGAAGGCTGTCGTATACACCCAGGACGAACACGGTATAAATTTTTCCGATATTGACAGTGATGCTGTCGGTGTCGTTATCAGGCTGAAGGCTTCGGGCCACGAGGCATATATCGTGGGGGGTGCAGTCCGGGATCTTATTCTGGGAAAGAAACCAAAGGATTTTGATATTGTCTGTGACGCGAGTCCGGCAAAGATAAAAAAGATATTCCGCAATGCCCGCATCATCGGCCACCGTTTCCGCCTGGTTCATGTTTACTTTGGACCTAAAATTTTTGAAGTGTCCACCTTCCGTTCCCTTTTGGACAGTCCGGAAAGCAACATCTTTGGCAGCATTGACGAAGATGTACTCCGCAGGGACTTTACCTTTAATGCCCTCTTTTACGATCCCCAGCAGCAGATCGTTGTAGACTATGTGGGCGGTATGAAGGATATCCGCTCCCGCCGCATCAGGCCCATCATCCCGCTCAACATGATTTTTTCCGGAGACCCGGTACGGATGCTCCGTGCGGTAAAGTATTCGGTGATTACCGGATTCCCCCTTTCCATGAAGATCCGCTGGAAGATCCGCAGACAGGCTGCCCTGCTTGCCTCGGTATCCCCCTCACGCCTCACCGAAGAGATCAACAAGATCATCCATTCCTCGCAGGCAGGCAGCATTGTTGCCCGCCTTGAGGAACTCGGCCTCTATCAGTATCTGCAGCCGGGAGCCTCGCGCTTCATGAAAGAGAAACCTGCTTTCCGCAGCCGCTACCTTTTCACTTTTGGACTCCTCAACAGGGAAGGTTTTAAAAACCGTCCCGGAGAAATCATCTCGGCCCTTGTACGGGATTATCTTGAAGAAGAGGCCCTCTGGGATGAAGGGCAGGAAGATCTGCCTTTGAGCCACCAGGTAATCTACAAGAATGTTTTTGCCGCGGCGCGTTCGTTTGTACTGCCCATGAATCCTCCCCGCATGGAACTGGATTATGCGGTAAGGATGATCCTTGCCGAACACGGCATAGTCATCAAAAAATCCCGTTTTACCGAACGGAACGGCGTCAGGCAGCA
>JAIRNJ010000207.1 GCA_031258115.1 Treponema sp.
TTCCAGGCTTCCCGGGTGTTGTTCTTCATCGCCATCGCGTGGAAACAATGATGCCACCCGAAAGCCCGGTTCATAAACAGCTTATGCATGTATATAACGGTATGCTTAAGGGAACCCCGGGGTCCGAGCCTGAAACTCCATACAAGCCACGCGGCCTTCCGCGCCATATCCCGGTATTGAATGGGAACTTCAGGATAATTTTTGAAAAACGCCTCAAAATCGGCTTCCACTTTTTTAACACAATCATCAAAGGACGCATAAACTTCTTTGGCTACCGCATTGGTATAATATTCGTGGACAGCCGCCTCTCCGTCTATTTCAATGTAATAGGGGTTTGGCCGGACTTCACGAAAATTCCACGCCGCCGTATTGGTCATGGTTCCCTTGACAGGTACAAAAAGGAGCCTCCCAAGGAGATTGAAAGAAATTTCAAACTGGCCGCCTTTGCGGGGAGCGCCTCCTTCGTGAAGCTGCGGATTCCGGTAAAGGCGCAGCCTGATGCCGTTTGTCCTGATACGGATGATCTGCGGGCCTTCATAGGTGAATTCCGCCGTTCCTTTGGGGGTGGTGAGTTTTAATAACCCCGCACCGGATTCATAAATATAGGGAAGTTCTTTTCCGTCAAAAACGGGAACGATTCTGATAAGGTTCCTTTCTTCCACCACATCAAGATTCGAGCGGGCGATTGAAAAATAAAGCTGATGATCCTTCGTTTCTTCATAGATCGAAAGAAATGCCCCGTCAATACTGAACGAAAAACGTTCCAGATTGAATTGTTTATTGGTTCCAAACATTCTATGCCTCCTCAGTATATGTTATAGATCATTTTCATTTATCCCAAAGGGATTTTTGTTCACAGAAACCGGAAAATCAAAACGGATCATGCGGCTTCCTTGAGCAGTCTTGCAAGGCTGAGAAATATTGCCCCGCTCCAGGAAATCCAGCCGCAGCCTGGAACAAACGACTGTGGTACTATGGATAACGGATCTTTCTCTGACTCGGGAATTTCCACTTCCATTACCGTAAGCCCCTTTTCCATTGTCCAGTCACAAAAGGCCCGGGCTATCTTCAGAGCCAAGTCCTTTTTCCCCGCATTGTACAACCCCAGAGCCATCATGAACTGTACCGGGGCCAGCATACGGCCCATCATAAAGGCCGTCCCAATGGAAAAATACGGACTCTTTTGGCTTTCCGAATAGAGGCCGCCGTCCTTTTCACTGAAAAAGGAAGCCGGATCCTCCAGCTTTGCCGCTATCTTGTCTATGATTTCCTGGGGAAGACGTTTGCCAAGAATGATGGGCTGATACATCGCAATAGATTCAAAATCTATAACCTCATGGGTTCCCACCATACGGCAGACAAATTTTTCCCCGTTCCAGAATATTTTAATAAGATCGTCAAGCATCTTTTTGGCATCAGCCATATAGGCATCGGCTTCGTTGTCCCTGCCAAGTTTCCTCGCCATTTTGGAAAGCATTTCAAGCATCAATATTAGAAAGGCGGAACTATCCGGAGTTTCTATGGGCATACCCTTGCTGAATATGGAAGAATCGTCCCAACCGGACTCATCGGCATGGACATAATCTATAATGCCGTTGCCATCTATATCCCTGAAAGTTCTCCACCAGTTAACCCATCTTTTCATCGGTTCAAAAAGTTTTTCACAGTGGGCCTTGGTGATTTTATCGGGGCCGTAACGCTTTTCAAGATACTCCCAGGCGAATCCCTGAAAGGGAGGCTTGGTGCAGTGCATGTCGGAGAATGTGTCGTTGAGGCCGTCGGGTATCTGGCCGTATTCGTCCATGAAGGGCGTATTGGAGTAGAGATACTCTATGGCCTGATCTATATTACCGGCCGCCGCGACAGCCTGATAGGTAGTGTGCCAGCCCATGGCCCGCACCAGCATACCGACCCGCATCATGTACATTACGTTGGCGGGGAAGTCCCCCAGCGGAACAATGATGTAGCACTGCCAGATAGCATAAATTGCCAGCATTTTCGCTTCCTGATACTTCTCGGACACATCAAAATCGTATATTTTGCAGAATTCTTCAAAGTCTTTTTTGGTTTTGGACACACATTCATCAAAAGGAGCAAGTTTACCGGGCCGGTTGACGCCTGACTGCGCATGATGAATATACCCTTCCACCCTGCCGCTCGGACCGGGAAGATAATTTACATAACAGGGCCTTGACTGCATCATCGGTCCAATCCACATGCCGTTATGTTCCAGTTTGCCGCCGGGATTTTCAAAAAGAAATTCTCCAATGTTTTTAAGGCTTGTGTAGACGGTTCCGTCAAGGCGGTCAAGAAACAATTCATGAGGCATGAATTTAAGGGAGAAATGAATGCCAAGCCCCTCCGCGGTTGTCCGGAACAGGACATTGTCTTTGCCTTCAAAGCAGATTTCAATGTTGCCGCGCGTCGATTCAATAACCAGAAGGCTGGGCGTAGCGGTATAAGTGTACGGCAGAACTTGACCATTGTAGATGGGCTCAACCTTGATGATATCCCATCTGGTTATGCCACTGCTCATGCCGTAAGTAAAGGTAAGATAGATAGTCTCCCCTTCGACGCCGAATTCGTCTTTTGGCATATCCGCAACAAAAGCAAGGTAGTTTGATCTTGACGCGAAAGGAATCCGCGTCAACTCGAGTTTTTTTACCGACAGGTTCATGTTTCATACCTCCCGCAAAATTTTAGGCATCTCTAAAAACCCATCCGGGTTTTCCAGGACGCACAAATTCGTTTTCGATCCTCACGCCTCCGAAAGCAGCCTGCTCAATGCGATGAACATAGAGGCGGCCCAGGAAGCCCAGTCTTCGCCCGGATTTACCGGGGGAACGATGGCGGCAGGATCTCCGGCTCCTATCGCGTCCCGGTTAAATACCAGAATTCCATTTTCCAAAACCCAGTCGCAGTAGGCTTTTGCAATCTTTTTTGCCAAATCCTTCTTGCCGGCATTAAAAAGGCCGATGCACAACATAAGCTGTACCGGCGCCAGAACCCGCCCCATCATAAAGGCAGTTCCTATGGTGTAAAAAGGACTCTTCTTGCTCTCCGAATGAAGCCCCCCTTCGGAAAGCGAAAGAAAGGTTTCTTCGTTGTTCAGCTTGGCGGCTATTTTATCAATGATTTCCCGCGGCAGGCGTTTTCCCAAAATGATCGGCTGATAAACGGCGATAGTTTCCGTATCTATGATCTCGTGGCTTACCGCTTTTCTGGCAACAAATTTTTCCCCGTTCCAGAACGTTTTGATCATCAAATCAAGCATCGTTTTTGATTCTTTCATCCACTTTTCGGCTTCTTCGGTTCTGCCCAGTTTTTCAGCCAGTTTCGACGCCGCTTCCATCAATAAGATGAGGAAGGCCGCGATGTCCGGAGATTCAACCGGCATGCCCATATTAAAGAGGGAAGAATCATCCCATCCCGATTCGTCGCCGTGGACATAATCGCAAAGCCCGTTCCCGTCTATATCCCGGAAATTTCTCCACCAGCCTATCCACTTGCAGAAAGGCTCGTAAAGTCTTTGGCTATGTTCTTTTGTAAGCTTGTCCAGACATCCGTGGTTTACAAGGTAATCAAAAGCGAAACCCTGTATGGGCGGTTTGGTGCAGTGCATATCACAGAAAATGTCGTTAACTCCGTCGGGAATCTGGCCGTACTCATCCTGGTACACGAAATTGGAATAGAGCAGGTCCACCGCCAAATCTACGTCATGATACGCCGCTATTGCCTGGTATCCTGTATGCCAGCCCATGGCCCGGACCAG
>JAIRNJ010000214.1 GCA_031258115.1 Treponema sp.
CTGGTCCGGTGGCCGGAACGTTCGTAATTCTTGTTGTAGGAAAAAAGAGTCTTCCCATCCCGTTCAACCCGGACGGTAATTCCGGGAGTCACAAAGTTCCCGGCATTGTTGGTCTCTTCTTCCGCAGTGATCCTGACATTCAACGTATACATTGCCGGCGCCGAAGCAACAACAAAACCATTGTCTTCAAACAGGTCCGCAAGCCTGCGTTCAACGCGCCCGGAATTCTCCGGACTTCTCATTTTTATGGAGAAACTTAAACGGTCTTTTTTTGCACGGTATTCGGAACGGAGAGCCTGAATTTTTGCAGTATCCGGTTCGTGCCTTTTGCCCGCGGACGTATCGACCACCGCGGCGGTTCTGATAAATTCTTCGGTAATGTCGCAAAGACGGAGCCCCCGGTACAGCAGGCTGACGGCGTAGAGGGTTTCACTCTGGTTTTCCGCGTCCGCTTCCAGGGAATTAATGGCGGCCATATTGGCCGCTATTTTGGAATCGTACATTTGCGCCGCTTCACGCCGGTCTATATAGGCCAGTACCACCCAGACTCCCCGTTTTTGATCCTGCCAGGGATTGGTAAACCGGATTCCCAGAAACTCCTGCTCCGATGTAATAACCGCGTTCTCGCTGATGTAGGTTTTTTTGGAGAATTCGGTCGTGTTGTTGATAAGCGCCTCGTTAAATTCCCGAATGGCTTCCTTGCGTACTTCGGTTGAGGTGTTAAAAAAAAGGGAAACCTGGCTGACCGCGGCGGCCTCCGCTTCGGCTATGGTTTTACCTTCGCCAAGGGAGGCAATATAGGAGCGGCCGGGGTACTGGGATTCCTTGTCCAGATACCACAGAGGAAAGTCGTTTTGCGCCGCCAGTGGATACCGGCTTAATCCGGCCAGGAATAGGAGGGGCAGAATATACCGAAACATCGTTCTATCCCCGGTTAGTAACGCAGGGTATAGCTTACTTGCAGCCCGGCGTTTCCCCGGCGATCGGAAACCATGCCGATATTCAAGGGGGGTGGATTGTTCATTACCACCACAGAGCCCGGTCTGTGATACGTGGCCGCTCTGATTATGCCGTAGATTGCGCCGCCGGCGTATAATCCGATTCCGGCGATCAAAGGATAGGCGTAATAGCTCTCCAGTACAGTTTGCTCTCTCCTTGTATCGTACAGGTCTTTTTCAGAGGAATAGCCCGCTACTCCCCAAACAAACGCAACTACGCCCAGGCCTTCAAGTGCGGCAGTAACACCGCCGCCCAGCATGTCTTTTTGCATAAATGAACCGGCGCCAAAGAGCAAATTTAAGGCGCCTGCCCTGACCCTTTCAGATGTCGAAAAATCTGCTATTTCTTCGGTACCGGCCAGAAGGCTATTTACCAGTTGATCCTGTTGAATGTCTTTTGCGTAACTGTACCTCATGGCCGCGGATTCCACTTCCAGGGCCTGTACCCTAAAGCGATAGGAACCGCCTACAAGATTGAGGGAGCCGGAAACAATCATTTGGGCGCCAACCATTCGGCCTATCTGCTGGGCCGAGGCATTACTCACTTCACCGGAATCATTAAAATCAAGTTCCTGCCGTATCAGGTCGAGCCGTTGACGGTCCACGGCTATCAGGCGGCCGTCGTTCACGATAGCGTTGTTGAGTTCCTCAATCACATACGTGGCCATTCGCGGGGAACTGGAATTGAAATTCAATACCGCAATCCTGGTATCCTTTTGCAGCCGCTCCCCTATTTCCTTTGCGCTGGCCTGTATCGCCTCATCGAGGGTTATGGCCTGTGCAAAGGCGCACAGAACCGCCGCTCCCAGCATCAAAGCCGTCAAAAAACTTCTTTTCATCCCGAACTCCTTTCGTATGATTTTTTACACCCCTGGAGAATTGCCCGCCCTCAAAGGCTAGTTTCCCCCATGAAGTGTCAAAAATTTGATATTTAGCCATTTTTTATACATTATTCTATAAACAGCCAATTGTCAATAGTATGAATTGCTATTCAGCTTATTCTCTACATATGGGGTTCAGGGAAAATTTAAAGGCCGAATTGACCTATTCCGGAATGTTGGTCAAGGAGTTGGCCGGGCAGGCGGGCTTAAAAAAACATACTATTGACCAGTATCTCAGCGTCCGGGGCAGGATTCCCGCCGCCGATGTGGCGGTAAAAATAGCCCGCGTTCTGGGCGTCTCGGTGGAGTATCTGGTAACCGGCAGCGAAACAGGGAACACGAATCAACTGCGGGGCTTTTCCCCGGAGGTACGCCTTATGGCCCGGATCGCCGAGCAATTAAAGCCGGATTATCGGGAAATCGCCCTGTCTCTGGTAAAGGCATTACGGGAACATAAGGCGGTCGTACAGCAGGACTGAAGATTGAGAACTGTTCGGGCCTGCGCCAAAACTAATTGGCGAAAATTCCTAAAATCCGGTTGTTTTTGAGCCTGTTTTTGATGATTGAAAGTAAATGGCGGTATCCTGCTGTCACTTTCTAGACAAGGTGCACTTCTCTGTGCCATAATCGGCTATGGAAGCCCCGGTAATATCCAGAAGTATTTTTCAAAACATCTCTCCGGTAGATCACCGGTATTCAATTTCAGAAAAGGAAGTTTTTGATTCTCTTTCCCCCTGGATCTCCGAAGAAGCTTCAATCAAGGCCTGCGTCAGGGCGGAACTCTCCCTGGTCATTGCCCACCTCAAGATGCGCGGCAGGCTGACTGAGTCTGTCCGTCTGGAACTGGAAAAGGCCGCTTCTCTGGTAAGTCCCGCCCAGGTCTACGCCGAAGAAGAAAAAACCCATCACAATATCAGGGCGCTGGTGAATGTGCTTAAAACCAGGGTACCGGAAGAAGCGGCTCCGCTGCTGCACCTGGGGGCTACCAGTGTGGATATTCTGGACACGAGTCTTGCATGGCGCATGAAGGGTGCTGCGCTGCAGGCGGCAGTACCGCTGCTGGCAGGGCTGGAAATCCTGCTCTGCGATTTTGCCGAAAAAGAGGCGGAGACTCCCCAGGTGGGGCGTACCCACGGTCAGCATGCGGTGCCCATCACCCTGGGTTTTGCCATGGCGGAGTATGTTGCCCGGCTGGGCAAATCAATTTTGGAAATTGAAAGGCTCGCAGGATTGCTGAAGGGGAAACTTTCGGGGGCTGTGGGAGCCTATAACGCTACAAGCATGATCGTAAAAGATCCTGAGGAACTGGAGAGGCTCTACCTTGGTGAAATGGGTCTTGAGCCTTCCGAATATTCAAACCAGCTTGTCGAACCGGAGTATCTTTTGCGGCTCCTTTTGGAATACAATGTTGCCTTCGGTATCATTGCCAATCTTGCGGATGATCTGCGTAACCTTCAGCGCAGCGAAATAGCCGAAGTCCGGGAAGGTTTCTCCGCCTCCCAGGTAGGTTCTTCCACCATGCCCCAGAAACGGAATCCCTGGAATTCGGAACACGTAAAGAGTCTGTGGAAGGCCTTTATGCCGCGGGTAACAAGTTTCTTTATGGATCAGATAAGTGAACATCAGCGGGATCTTACCAATTCGGCAAGTCAGCGTTTTATTGCCGATTATGTGGCAGGTTTCTGCATGGCGGTAAGCCGCATGAAAAGTGTCATCGAAGGTTTGAGTGCGGACAGGGAAAGGCTTGCGGCAAATCTGCGGGGCGGGAATATTCCCGGCGGCATTTTCGCGGAGAGCGCATATATACTGTTGGCGGAAAGCGGCGTTTCGGACGCTCATGAACTGATACGGAAGATCACATTGAAGGCGGAGAAGGAGAGGCTCTCGTTTGCGGCAGCCCTGTCCGGTGAGCCTGAAACGTTGACGCGTATCGGCGCCAAGATGCTGGAACTGGGACTGATTAATTCAATGGCGGAAAAACTGTCTTTCTTTGAGCATCCCGAAAACTATTCGGGTCTTGCCGCAAAGAAGGCAGGGAGTCTTGCCCGGAAATACCGGGAATTGATGGAGAGGAGAACTTATGTTTAATGAAGCTTTATCTTACGATGACGTACTGTTACTGCCGGGTTATTCCGATATTCTTCCGCGGGACTGCGATATCAGGACTACTCTCTGTGACGGGGTAAGCCTCAATGCGCCCATCATATCCGCGGCAATGGACACGGTAACCGAAGAAAAGCTCGCCATCGCCATCGCCCTGGAGGGAGGCGCAGGGGTTATTCACCGGAATCTTTCGCCGGAAGAGCAGTCCCGGCAGGTTGCCGCGGTGAAACGCTACCTTAACTGGATCATTGATTCGCCGGTTACCGTTACGGTGGATGCGCATATACGTGATGTGCTGGCCCTGAAAGAAAAATACGGTGTGTCCGGAATGCCGGTGCTTGATGCGGCGGGGCGTCTTGCGGGCATCATCACCGGCCGGGATCTCCGTTTCTGCAGGAATGACAGTCTTTCTGTTGCCGAAGTGATGACTAAGGCTCCGGTTACCATTACCGGCGTACCCACCGTGGAAGGCGCCAGGGAAAAATTTGACAAACACCGGATCGAAAAACTTCCCATCGTGGACGGGGAGGGGAGGCTTACGGGTCTTATTACCGTGAAGGACATGGAGAAGAACGCCAGTTTTCCCAATGCCGCCACGGATAAAACCGGAAAGCTTATCGTAGGAGCGGCGGTTTCCCCCCAGGATTACAGACAGAGGCTTCCCCTCCTCAAAAATGCCAGAGTTGATTTTGTGGTGCTGGATACAGCCCATGGGGATTCAAAGAATGTGATGGAATCGGTAAAGGGGATAAAGAAAGAATTCGGCATTCCTGTGATCGGAGGAAATGTCGCCACCAGAGAAGGTACACGAAGGCTCATTGATGCCGGCGCCGATGCGGTAAAGATCGGTATAGGCCCCGGTTCCATCTGTACCACCCGTATCGTAGCGGGAACCGGAGTTCCCCAGTTTACCGCGGTGTGGGAATGCGCCGAAGAAGCTGAGTCTTCAAACATCCCGGTGATTGCCGACGGGGGGATCAAATTTAGCGGAGACATTGCAAAGGCTATCGGCGCGGGCGCTTCGGTGGTGATGATCGGTAACCTCTTTGCGGGGCTCAGGGAAGCGCCGGGAAACGAGATTATCTATGACGGCAGGATATACAAGGAGTACCGGGGCATGGGCAGCATGGGAGCCATTGCCGGCGGCTCCGGAGACCGCTACCAGATGAGCAAGGACGAGGAACCTGTACCCGAAGGCATTGAAGGCAGGGTACCCTACAAGGGCGAACTGAGGAGTTTCATGAATCAGCTTGTTTCGGGGCTGCGCAAGGGCATGGGCTACTGTGGAACCCATAACATCGAAGAGATGAAAAAATACCGCAGATTCTGCAGAATCACTGCCGCGGGCTTTCGGGAAAGCCATGCCCACGATGTTGCCATTACTCAGGAGGCGCCGAATTATTCCAGAAGTTAAAACCGGATCAAACATGAAATGAAGTTTCATGCAATTTGACATGCGTTCTATTGACACCCCAATGAATCTCCATATACTGAATATTTAAGGATGTCGGGAATTTTGTTCCCTTCAAAACGTAACGAAAAATGTAAGGAGAAAAAGATGAGAAAAAAGATTGTTGTTTTTATGGTATTGATCGCAATTTTGGTCCCGGCAGTCTTTGCCGGAGGCAAGAAGGAGGCTGCCGGAACCACGGAGAAGCCTTTCTCCGTTGCCCTGCTTATTCCCTACCTGGGGGATCAGAGTTTTTTTGATCTGGCGGCCGCAGGTATTGATCAGGTAAATAAAAGCATTCCCGGCGTCAGGACAAGAATTATTGAGATTGGAACCGATGATTCCAAATGGGAGTCCTATTTCTTTGATGCGGCGGAGCAGGGTTATGACGTGATTCTCAGTTGTAACTGGCAGATCGCTCCCCACCTCAATGCGGCGGCAAAACAGTATCCCAATCAGAAATTCATCAATTTTGATATTGAAACTTCTCCGGAACTGCCTAACGTATATTCCATGTTCTATGCAACCAACGAGATCGGTTACCTCTGCGGGATTGTTGCCGCGGCAACTACTACCTCAAAGATGCCTCTTGCAAACCCCCAGCCCATCGTAGGCTTTATCGGCGGCATGGATATTCCCGGAATCAACGACTTCATGGTGGGCTATGTTGAAGGCGCCCGTGCGGTGAATCCCGGCGTCAAGGTTGCCGTTTCCTATGTGGGAGGTTTCCAGGATGTAGCGACTGCCAAAGAGATTGCGCTCAACCAGTACAAGGCCGGCTGTGATGTGATCTTTGCCTGCGCCGGTAATGCGGGGAACGGTGTTATTGATGCTGCCAAGGAACTCAATCAGTATGTCATCGGAGTTGACAGCGATCAGGCCATGCTTTTCAAAACCAGTGATCCTGCAAAGTCCAGCAAGATCATCACCTCGGGTTACAAGACTATTGATCAGACGATCCTTCAGGCGGTTCAAAAAGCCAAGGACGGGAATCTTTCGTGGGGTGAGCACATAAAGTACACCTATAAGGATGCCGGGGTGGGAATCGCAAAGAATGAATTTTATGAAAGCGCCCTGACTTCCGAGGCAAAGGCTGCCGTTAAGGCTCAGGAAGACAGGCTCAAGACAGGATCGGTAAAGATCCCCACTGCCTTTGAAATGGATGCGGCGGCGGTCAGCGCCTTTCGGGATGCGGTAAAACCCTAAAGGCAGGGAGATCCATGCACCCTTCCGGGCTACTGCTGGAACTGAAAAATATTACCAAGGTTTATGATAATGGTGTTGTAGCCAACAGAAATATTGCCATGGGTTTCCGCAGGGGGGAGATTCACGCCATAGTCGGTGAAAACGGGGCCGGTAAGACAACGTTGATGAACATTCTTTTCGGCCTCATTCAACCGACGACAGGTTCCATACTCTTTGAAGGGAAGGAACAGCGTTTCTCTTCCCCTTCGGATTCAAGCGGTATCGGCATCGGTATGGTGCATCAGCACTTCATGCTGGTGCCTTCTTTTACAGTTTTTGAAAATATCAGTCTGGGATGTGAAGAAACCCGTTTCGGCTTTCTTTCGGAACAGAAGGGCAGAAAACGGGCACAGGAACTCTGCGAACGGTACAACTTTGATCTTCCCCTGGATACTCCCGTAAGCAGTCTCGGCGTCGGGGTCAAACAGAAGGTTGAAATTCTCAAACTCCTCTACAAGGGGGCGACGATACTCATTCTGGATGAGCCCACCGCGGTGCTTACTCCCCAGGAAACGGATCAGCTTTTCAGCCGGCTCAAGGACTTCAGGGAGCAGGGCAATACGATCATTTTTATTTCTCATAAGCTCAGGGAGGTGAAGGAGATAAGTGACAGAATCACTGTTATCCGCCGCGGGGAGAGTCTGGGAACTCTTGATACCGCCTCCGTAAGTGTTGAAGATGTGTCGGAAATGATGATTGGACGGAAGGTTGAGTATGAATACAGCGGCATAAAGCAGGATGTTTCCCGTGCGGAATCCTGCGTGGAGGTAAAGAATCTCTCCCTTTCCGTGGAAGGGGTAAAGAGGCTTAAGGATATTTCCTTTATGATACATGCAGGAGAGATCCTTGGAGTTGTCGGAGTTGAAGGGAACGGTCAGACAGAACTGGTAGAAGTCCTTTTCGGCTATAAAAAGCCGGGAACCGGAACCATGACGGTTAAGGGTGTAAGCCTCGGAGAAAAGAGTATCAAGAAGATACGCAAAAACGCAAAGACGGCCTACATACCGGAAGACAGGATGCGCCAGGGGATTGCCGGCAGGGCTACTGTTGCCGAAAACCTCATCTCAAGTTACTATGACCGTCCTTCTCTCAATAAATTTTTTATGATGGATTGGAAGGCTGCCGGAAAAACCTGCAACGATCTTGTCAGGCAGTTTTCCATTGTATGCCAGAGCATTGATTCCCCGCTGTATTCTCTCTCCGGGGGGAACATTCAAAAGGTGGTGGTCGCCAGAGAGGCCCATGCAGACCCGGATTTTCTCATTGCCGAACAGCCGACCAGGGGAGTCGATATTGGTTCCGCCAATGCGATACACAAGATCCTTATCGGCCTGCGGAATTCCGGCAAGGCGATACTGCTCTTCAGCGCGGATCTTGGAGAGGCTCTGGCGATGAGCGACCGGCTCATGGTCATGTATTCCGGTGAAATTGCGGCCGTATTCGACAATCCCGCGGGCATGAGCGAACAGGAACTGGGCCTTTACATGCTGGGGATAAAGAGGCAATAATGACAACACTACCGCTAAAAGTTAGGCGCAGTAAAAATACTTTGATTCAAATGGCGGCGGCAGTGCTTATAGCCCTGGCTATTTCCTACGGTGTTCTTGTCCTGACAAGTTCCGAACCTCTTACCGCCTTTGGCAAGATGCTCTTTTCTCCCCTTACCAATGTACGTTACCTTGGAAATGTGCTTGAACTCATGGTGCCCCTTGCCTTTACGGGAATCAGTACGGCCCTGCTTTTCCGCTCGGGGCTGTTCAATCTGGGCGGCGAAGGGATCTTCTATATCGCAGGACTCCTGGCGGCTGTTCTCGCCTCCCAGCCCATGGGGGGAAGTCCCGTCCATCAGATGATAGTGATTCTGTCGGCAACCGTTTTCGGAGGTCTCCTGGCCTGTATTTCGGGCTTCTTCAAGGCGAAGTACGATGCAAATGAACTGGTTACATCCCTGATGCTGAACACGATTTTTTTCGGCATCGGTTTTTACCTCCTCAAGATAAAATTCAGGGATCTGGAAGTTACCGGTGTTGCATCGGCCCTCTTTCTTGATACGGCCCGGCTTCCTGTGATTATACCCCGAACCCATGTTACTACGGGAATCCTTCTGCTCTGCGCCGCCGTACTTGCGGTATGGTTTGTCATGTCCAGAACCAAACTTGGATACATGATCAAGATGACGGGTTTTAACAGGGATTTTGCCGTCTATTCGGGGATGAGTATCTTCAGCCTTACCATAATTGTACATTTTCTCTCGGGGAGTCTTGCCGGAATGGGCGCGGCGGTACACCTCATGAGCCTCTTTACCCGTTTTACCTGGTCCGCCCTGCCCGGTTATGGTTTTGACGGCTGTCTTGTTGCCATGCTGGGAAAGAACAGTCCTCTGGGGTCATTTATTGCGGCTTTTGTGCTGGCCTATCTGCGAACCGGTGCGGACATCATGGCCCGCAGTACCGATGTTCCGGTAGAGATGGTATCAATCGTAGAAATGGTGCTGGTATTGATGATTACTGCGGATTTTCTTCTCAAGGCCCTTAACCGCCGGGACGCACTGAAAAGCGGCGCCGCCGCGGGAGGAGAGGCGTAATGAACGGACTGTGGGCGCTTTTTCTTTCCCCTGCTTTCGGTTATGCCATTCTCAGGGTAACGACACCCCTTCTGTTTGCGGCTATGGGAAACATTATCTCAAGCCGCGCCGGGGTAAGCAACATCGCCATGGAAGGAACCATGCTTATGTCGGCCCTAGCGGGAGTTCTTTTTTCCGCATGGTTCCAGAGCGCCCTTGCGGGACTTCTCTGCGCGGTGATCGTAGGAGTGCTTTTCAGCGCCTTTATGGCATATCTTCATCTCTATCTGGGTACCAGTGTCATCATGGGAGGTATTGCACTTAATCTTTTTGCAAGCAGATTTTCCGTGTACCTTCTCTACCTTTCTTCCGGACAGAAGGGAAACTCCGCATCTCTTGCAAGTAAACAGATTCCTCTGCTCAATATCCCTGTTCTGCAGCATATTCCGGTTATCGGGGACATTGTTTCGGGACAGAATGCGCTTGTTTACTGCAGTTGGATTGCGGTACTGTTCACCTGGCTGCTTCTTGCCAAAACAAGGCTGGGGAAACACATCAAGGCTGTCGGGGAAAACCCCCAGGCCGCGGCATCCGTGGCCATACGGGTAAAGCGGGTGCAGTTCATCAGCCTCTGCCTTTCGGGTCTTCTGGCAGGCTTCGGCGGGGCCTATATGTCCATGGGCTACCTTTCCATGTTCACCCGTAATATGGTTGCAGGCCGGGGCTGGATAGCCATTGCCGCCAGCGCCATGGGCCGTTCCATGGTTGCGCCTACGGTGCTGACATCATTCCTGTTCGGCCTTTTTAATGCGATTGGCAATATCCTGCAGCTTGAAAACATACCTTCGGAACTGGTTACGGCCCTGCCCTCGGTGGCCGTTTTTTCCGGCCTCATAATTTACAGTTGGTCCCTGTCGCGGAAAAAGGCGAAGCATTAGACCTGTCCGGGAATAACTCCATCAGGAATCCTGACCGGCAAGCCAGTCATGCAGGTAAGCCTGCTTCCGCTGTTCCCTGTCAGGATAGCGGATCTGTTTTTCCGGGCGGAGCAGAAGATCCAGAGCGATTCCGGCCAGGAGGAGGGCGCTGTTTTCATAGGCATTGACAGGATCGCTGATGCTGAATTCATCGCTATGTACCCTTCCTGTGATGCCGGTAAAACCAAGCTGCAGTACAGGTACTATGGCGGAAAGATCGCCGTGATCCCCGGATGCGCCGCTTGTTTCATTGAGAACCCAGGCGTTTTCTCCAAGGCCCAGTTCCCCGCAGAGTTCTTCAATGCGTTCCGCCGCAAGTTTTACCAGCGCGGGGTCCTGAATAAACGGAAGATAGCCGGACATGGTAGTAATGCTGCACCCAAGTTCCAGTGCCCTTGCGCAGGATTCAAAGAGAACATCAAGCTTCCCCGAAATTTCCGCAAGGCTCTTCCGGTCACGGGCGCGGAGGTAGGATTCAAGCACCGCATGGGAAGGAATAGTGTTTACGGAAGTCCCGCCGCCTTCGGAGAGTATGGGGTAGAGCTTTAGCTCCGCCTCGGGAGGAAAGGTATCCTTGAGCATTTGTATGGCGCTGAGGGAAAGACTTGCCCCGTGAAGGGCATTTCTCCCCAGATGGGGAGCGGCTCCCGCATGCGCGTCTTTCCCCCTGAATTCGATACGCTTGTGGAGAAAACCTGTCAGCGAGGTTCCCGCATCAAAAAATAACCGGGGGCGCCGGGGATCCGGATTCATCACATGGCAGGAGAGTACGGCATCGGCATCATCAAAATATCCTTCGGCAATAAGATGCTGTTTCCCCGAAACGGCCCTGATAAGCCCGGCGGCCTTCATCTTCTTCCGTTCTTCAATTTCGATAAATTCTTCCGCAGGAATAAAAAAGAAAGAAATCCTGCCGGGAATCTGTTCCATAATCCCTGTTTCCGCAAAAGCATGAATCATGTTAAGCAGTACAACAGTCTGAATACTGTGACCGCATGAGTGAAAGGCAGTGGGCTTCCCGTCCTTCTGTATCAACAGGGCGTCAATATCGGCTATGATTACAACATGGTAGCCCGCTTCCCTCCCGGCAAAACTGCACCTGACCCCATGGAGGGCAAGATTTTTTTCGCAGGGAATCTGCCATTTTTCAAGACATTCGCAGATACCCCGGGCAGTCATTTCTTCATGGAAACCTGTCTCTGGTATGGAGAAGAAATGGCTTCCCAGCCCAAATGCCTCCTCCCGGAAAGCCCTGATACTTGCCTTTATTTTTTTCCAAAGTTCGTTTATATTCACCTGATCCATGACTTTAACTATATTGCTTTAGCCTGCAGCCTGCAAGTCTTCAGGGCTATGGAATATAAGGATTCATGGCGCTATAATAGAGTTGTTTGATATACAAGGTCATCGAAAATATTCCGGGGGAGGCACAGTGCAGAACATGGCGGCTGTTTTGATTTCGGCCATTTCATTTTCCATTTTTGGTTCCTGTAACAGCGTTCAGAACGACTGTGGAGTTGATACCGTTATAGAGTATCCGGAGGCTGGTTTTTCCCGCGGCGTCAATCTTTCCGGGTGGTTTCAATATACCGGTTCTGCCCGCGGGATCCATTTCAGGAAATTTACAAGGGAAGATTTCCGGGACATGAAAGATCTCGGCATCAACATTGTCAGACTGCCGATTCAGCTTGATAAGATGACAGGCCCCGCGCCCTCTTATGTACCCGATCCCCTGTTTCTGGAATTGCTGGATCGGGCGGTCGACTGGGCCGAAGAGTATGAAATATTTATCATTCTTGATAACCATTCTTCCGATGGTTCAAGCGGTTCTGCCCCGGACGACATTGACGGTTTTCTTGTTCCGGCCTGGACACACATGGCGGATCACTTCAGAAACAGAAGCAAATTTGTACTCTATGAAATTCTCAACGAACCCTATGGAGGTATCTCCGCCGCCCGCTGGGGAGCTGTGCAGGGAGCGGTGATAGACGCCATCAGAACAAGGGATACTGTCCACACTATCATTGTTGGAGGCCATTCATGGAATTCGATTGACTCCCTGAAAGAGCTTCCCCTGTATACCGATAAAAATCTCCTCTATACCTTTCATTTTTACGATCCCTACTATTTTACCCATCAGGGACAGAACTGGGCCGAACCTTCCATGGCGGAACTCAGGGGACTGCCCTTCCCTCATGATGCCCATGCAATGCCTTCCATTCCGGAGAACCTCCTTGCCGCAGGACTCGGCCCGTATTTTAAAAACACCTATCCCCGCGATGCAAAACCGTCCGCGCTTGCGGCCTCTCTTGACAAGGTAGTCCGGTTTTCAAGGGAACGGAATGTTCCGGTTTTCTGCGGCGAATTCGGCGTAAAGATGGGCAACTGCCTTGATGAGGATCGCGTCCGCTGGTACAAAACAACGGCCGCCCTTCTGGATGAAAGACGCATCCCCCGGACAAGCTGGGATTATTACGGCGATTTCGGCCTTTATAAAACAGGACGGGGAGGCAGTATTTATTCGGATCTGAATGTGGAAGTGGTCAAAGCCCTCGCCTTTACGCCGCCTGAACAGAAGAAGGCTGAAGCGGTAAAGGGCGGCTTTACCCTCTATGACGATTATCCTGGAAAAAACATCGATGTGAACCACTGGCAGAAAAGTTCCCTTTTTGATTTGTATGACACCGGTTCTGCCGAAGGGAAATACTCCATCCGCTGGGGGAACCTTGCCCGCTATGACAGTATTACTTTTACATTCAGCCGCCGCATAGACTGGAAGTTTCTTGCGGAAAACGGTTTTGCCCTGCAGTTCAGGGCCAGAACCGATAAGCCCGTCGAATTCGATGTGCGCTTTATCGACTCCGAAAACGCCCAGGGTATTCCCTGGAGGATCCGCTATGCGGTTACCGGAAAAATTCTGCCCCCCGGCGGAACATGGCATACCATACGGATACCCCTTGCGGACATGATCGAACAGGGGGCCTGGATCGACGCGGAGCAGCGCTGGCTTGAAGCTAAAGGTCTTTTTTCCTGGGATAAAGTTCAAACGCTTCAGTTTGCGGCGGAATACAGGGCGCTCCCGGATTGTTCCATCGGAATTGATTCGATAGAGATACTGAAATGAACCTTCCCGCCCTTTAGGCTGTCCTTAACCTCCAATTTTCGCAAAATAAAGACTCTTCTTGAAATTATGAAACCTTTTATGGAACGGTTTATTATCTCGCTCAGGTATGTTATACTTACCTTATGAACGGTAAGAAAAAGAGTCTGTACATTGAAACCACCATTCCCAGCTACGCCACGGCCAAAGACAGCCGGGATGTGCTGAAACTCGGTAAACAAATTGTAACCCGTGCTTTTTGGAAAGACGAGAGGCACAAGTTCGATCTATGTACGAGCGAGGTTGTTCTTGACGAGTGTGGATGTGGAGACCCGGATGCGGTACGGCGGCGCCTTGAGTTTCTTGCCGGTATTAAGGAACTTCCGATAACCGACGAGGTTAATACCCTTGCGGAGATTTATCAAAAACTGTTGGGTATACCGGACCGGGCCAAGGTTGACTGTGTTCATCTGGCGGTCTGTGTAACATATCATGTTGATATTTTGCTTACCTGGAATTGCGCTCATTTGGGATGGATGGTACAAAACCAGGCGGTAAAATATAATGAGAAGTATGGCTTTTGGACTCCGGCGCTGGCAACACCGGATAATATTTTTGCGGAAGTGAGGGAACAATCATGACCGAATATCAATCGCTTTTTGAAGAAGATGAAATTATGCAGGACGTATGGAAACGAAAAGCTGAGGTTTCCAAAATGTATGAACGTTACAAAAACGACCCCGAAGGACTCCGGCGGGAACAGGATGCCCGCCTCGCACAATTCGGCTTCCGGCTGGCGCCCACAGGGGATGAGGATGGAACCAGTGTTCTTGTCCCAATCGAAACAGTAAAACTATCGTAATTATTTTGTTTCTTGAAGAAATTTGCCACGAACTCCACGAACCAACACGAACAGAAGAACGAAAGTTCGTGTCTGTTCGTGTGGTTCGTGTCGTGGTCCATTGCCGGGGCAGACTATTTTAAAATAATCTGCCCGCAAAGTAACCTGCTTTATGGGCAGTTCCTAATCAACCACTGTTTCCGGCGAAAGTGTAAAGTCGGCAGAACCTGACGGCTTTATTTCGATAGTGCCGGAATCACGCCTGATGAAAAGGAATTTGCCGGTTCCGCTATCCCTTCTCAACATAAAAGTCCCGCCGCTAATGTCGAGGCCGGTAATACCTGTACCTGGACTTCCCATGCTGTCGCTAGGATTGTTATTATAAGAGATAATGCCGTTTTCGCCTAATACGACAAGACCCTT
>JAIRNJ010000249.1 GCA_031258115.1 Treponema sp.
AAAAGAAGCCCTCACCCTTGTAATCTGCGATACCGGAGACAGGGATCTTGTATACCGCTTCTAGATTGTGTCTGTCTATAATGTAGACACATTATAGACCGGGACACCGGACTTGCCGAATAATATTTGCTATATTATACTTTAGTATATTACGATATACTAAATTGTGCTTTAGCAATTCATGGAGGCAGGCTGTGTTTGTCGGAAGGGAACGGGAACTCAACAAACTCGAAGAACTTTACCGGAGCGGAAAATTTGAATGCGCCGTTATCTATGGACGCCGCCGGGTGGGAAAAACGGCTCTGATCCGGGAATTTATCCGGAACAGGAAGGCTGTATTTTTTACCGCTACAGAAACCAGCGGCCAGGGGAATCTTGAAAATTTCAGCCGGAGCATACACGAATTTTTTTATCAGGGCGGCCTTGATGCGCCTCTTTACCGGAATTTTGAAGAAGCCCTGAAAACGGTTTACGATCATGCGGCGCCGGAACGTCTTGTTCTGGTGATTGACGAGTATCCCTATTTGGCAGCTTCTTACCAGGCTATTTCTTCAATTTTGCAAAAGATGATAGATCATCAATTCAAGGAAACAAAACTCATGCTGATCCTCTGCGGTTCTTCCATGTCCTTTATGGAAAACCAGGTAATGGGCTACAAAAGTCCCCTCTACGGCAGACGAACCGCACAGTTCAAAATTGAGCCTTTGGGTTTTTTTGAATCCAAATCTTTTTTTACCCGCTTTAAGATTGAAGATCTGGCTCTTGTGTACGGTATCACCTGGGGAGTACCTCAGTATCTGGAATTGGTTGATGAAAAAAAGTCTGCAGGTGAAAACATACGGGCCATGTTTCTCGATCCAAAATCCTACCTTTTTGAAGAACCGTCGAATCTTTTAAAGCAGGAAGTACGGGAACCGGCAATGTACAATGCCATTATCAGGACTATCGCCATGGGAAGCACAAAACTTGCTGAAATTGCCGGCAAGGCCGGTATTGAAACGGCCCTCTCGGTAAGCTACCTGAGGAATCTGTGTTCCCTGGGCATCGTTAAAAAGGAGGAGCCTGTTACCGGGGATTCCCGGAGAAAAACTATATACCGTATTGGGGACAGTATGTACCGTTTCTGGTACCGTTTTATCCCGCCTCTGGTGGATCTGATTATGAATGACGCTGCCGGAGAAGCCTGGAAATGGATAGAGCCGGAACTCCCCGCCTTTATGGGTCATGTGTTTGAAGATATTTCAAAGGAATGGCTCTGGAGGGAAAACGCTTCCAAAAGACTGCCTTTTGTTTTTTCTTCCGCCGGACGCTGGTGGGGTCATGACGATGTACGGAAGGAAGAAGCGGAAATAGATATTCTCAGCTTTTCCCCGGATAAAGAGGAGGCAATTTTTGGGGAATGTAAATGGACTAACAGTCTTGTCGATGCGCCGGTTCTGGAAACCCTCTCGGCACGGGCAAATCTTTTTCGGTACAGAAACAAATATCTCTATCTTTTTGCAAAACGGGGATTTACCGCAGGCTGTAAAAAGGCCGCCGGAAGACTCAATGCCCGCCTTATCACCTTTGCGGAGATGAATGGCGGGCTTTAGTTTGGGATATGCTTCATTTTGCCATTGCCACGCCGGGCAGAGGTCTGTAGGACTTGAAGGAAAGGTATCTGAATGGATGTATATCCAGGGGATTGGGAAACCAGCCGTCAATTTCATCCAGATCGATGATGTTTATGGCAGGGCTGTAGGATATGGGAAGCACGGAGCCCCTGTCCAGAAGCAGTTTTTCCGCCGCGGCAAGGGTTTCCAGGCGCTTCTCTCCCTCTTCGGCCATGGAACGCTCCATGAGTTCCTCATAGTCGGTATCGTTTAAGCAGGCGTCGTTCAGGTTGGAATCCCGCCGCCACATCTGCAGGAAGGTGTAGGGGTCTGCAAAATCGCCTATCCAGGTGGAGGAACCGATCTCGTAGTTCCCGCTTTTCAGGGACTGCCAGTACTGCGCGTAGGGAATTACCTCTACCCGGACAGGGACTCCCAGTTGTTCTTTCCAGGTTTGGGCCATAAGGCCTCCAATCCGGGCGGCCTCCCGGGAAGGGGTAAGGCGTATCACCAGTTCCGGAAGGCCCTTGCCTTCGGAATAGCCCGCATCGGAGAGGAGCTTCCTGCTTTCTTCCAGATTGGCTTCGGTGATGCCCTCCAGTCTGGGGTAACCGGGCAGGGGGAAGATTAAGGTTTCCGCAGGGAGCCAGGAACCTTCACGGATCTCCATCCAGGGGAGGGCCAGAGCCAGGGCCCGTCGTATACGGTGATCATCCCAGGGTTTGCGGGCCTGACGGAAGAAATAGTAGTGGGTGGCAAACATGGGATTTACCCGGATGCCGCTCCGGTCGGTAAGAGTCTCCAGAGCTACGTCTCCGCTCACCCAGCGGGCCTCGCCGGAATTCCAGAGGTTCGAAGCTTCTTCGCCGGTTTCCGTAAAGCGGATACGGATACGGTTAAGGGCTACCCGCCCGGCATCCCAGTAATGCAGATTCTTTTCAAGGACAAGTTCCGTATCATCCAGTTTTTCTACCTTGAAGGGGCCGTTTGAAAGAGGCGCTTCGGAAAGCCAGTTATCCCTGTTTATCATGGAAGGATGGATGGGGCTGAACGAATGATGGCAGAGCATGCTGGAGAAAAAGGAAGCCGGAGAATTGAGACGGACTACCAGGGTATTGTCATCCGGAGTCTCTATACCCACTTTTTCAGGATCCGTTAAAAGTCCGGTACGGTAATCTTTGGCGCCTTCGATAATGTCAAAGAGGGAAGAGTAGGGGGATTCCCGGACCGGTTCCAGCAGGGAAAGCCAGGCATTGCGAAAATCCTGAGCCCTGAGCGGATCCCCGTTCCAGTAGCGGGAGTCTTTACGGATGCTGAATGTCCACTGCTTCTTGTCTTCCGAAAGTTCCCATTTTTCCGCGGCCGCGGATACCGGCTCCATGGTAAGGGGATGGTATGAAAAGAGGCCCTCATAGAGACCTGTATAAAGCTGGGCTTCGCCTGCAAGGTAGGATTTCCTGAAATCCAGTTCCAGTTCTCCCTTGCTGAAGACTACGGTAAGTTCATCCCGGATAATGGAACGGGGCCGGGTTTCCGCATAGCCGGGGCCTTCAAGAGGGGAACCTTCGCCCTTCGGGCTCGGTTGAGGAGCAAGAGGGGAAGCTTCACCTCCGTTTGGCTCCGGCGCCCCGCTTGAGCTTCCGCGTTCTTCCGGCATCTGTCCGGAGAGAGGCTCAGGACTGTTTTTGCAGCCTGCAACAACGAGAACGGCGAAGATTAGGGCCAAAAACCTTGCTTTGGGCAACGCTGAAGGCGGGACTTCAAACAGTCCCGGGACATGAAACATATCAGGCTCCTGTATTGATGCCGAGTTTTTTCATTTGTTCCAGCTCTTCTATCTGGGCACTGTATTCGTACCTGAGCTGATTGGCCCGGAGTATGGCATTTTTAATGGTAGCCAGTTCCGGTTTGATTCCTTTTATTTTATCCCTGTCTTCCTTGACAACTTCCGTTTTGAAAAAGTCATCCAATGCATTGAGTGTTTTGTGCAAACTCTGCACTTCCCGGATCATCCGTTCCAGAAGCCCGACAAGCTGTTCTTCCGTCATGCCGTCAATCTTGGAATTGCCGCCCCCCCTGACGCCTCCCGCATTGGCAAGGACTCTGCATTTCCGTTCCATTTCGGTACGGAAGAGATGGTAGTCGATATTTTCTTTTACTGTGTTTCCCCGGGCGGGATCCTGGTAGGAAAGTTCATAGATTACCGCATCGGGTTCCTTGCGCATCATCTGAGCCATAATATCTTTTACTTTTTCCCAGAAACTTTTCTTGCGGTTGTCGAGAATGGCTGCGTTTTCATCCATTTTTATTCCCGCTTCGCTCAGGCCCGAATGGGCGCCGCCTATAGCCCGGAGCCCGTCGGTAAGTACGCTTCTGAAGGATACCTGTTTTTTTTCTGTCTTGGGCTTGTTCTCCGCTACGGCAAGGCTTTTAAGAATTTTCTCCCGGAGCGCGGGGCCTTCTTTGCTGTAATCTTCCCTGATGACCTCTTCGGCAAGGTCGGGGTAGAAGGGACTGCCCGCATTTCCCGCAACCCAGCGTTTTTTGATAGCCGTGACGTTTGCGTCGGAAGCAGGCATGCCG
>JAIRNJ010000259.1 GCA_031258115.1 Treponema sp.
GTGCCACCAGTGGCCCAAAAATCTCGATTATCCGGCGTCCTTTGGCAGTTTGCAGAGTAAAAAATCGCCTGATCGGCGATTTTTGGAGGTTTTACGCGCGAAGCGCAACAAACTGCTAGGCCCGCCCTCTGTATTTTAGGAACTGCGCAAGAATAAAATGCCCTGCATTTTATTCTAATTGCTTACGCAATAAGGAAATAACATGACCAAACGGTCATGTTATTTCTGCGCAGATCCTTAGCGGTTGCCGGCGAAACTTCGGTTCAGCATTAAATTTTTTTTAATGATCTGCGTTTACTATCCGCCTTGGCGGGCGGTTCTTTGGCAGTGTCTTTCTCCGGAACCGCCTGACGGACCAGCATTTCCGATATTTCCACGATCAATTCCTTGTGTCCTTCGGTAAGATGGTGGAATTTATACCATAACCTCGCTAATTTAATATTTTCTGTCATATCCTTACCTTTTTTATGACTATATATTGACCATAATACATACAATAAATTGCCATGTCAATAGGCTAAACTAATAAACCTTGAAGAATGACCATTGCGAGACTATGATTAGATTATGAGTGAGTTGATCTATCAGCGTATAAAGCAAGTGAGGGAAATTTTGGAGTTATCGCAGAGAAATTTTTCCACGATTTTATCACTTTCCCATAGTTATATCGCCGGTGTAGAAACCGGTGCACTCAAAGTCAACGGCCGTCTCATCAAACTTATCGTGTCCGAATTCGGAGTAAATGAAGTATGGCTTACAACAGGGAAGGGAGAAATGTTCATGCAGGACCCGGATGAAAAGTTTACCAAACTGGCAGCTCTTTTCAAGATACTGTCCCCCATGTATCAAGATTTGATCTATCAAATAATTGAAGTGCTGCTGAAATCCGAAAGTCAAACAAAGTAGAGTTACTGTTCCAAAATTATGATCTCTGCCGTATTTTGGAACAGTCTCTTCTGTAAAATAAATTTTAAGGGCTTAAATTCAGCCGTAGCGGGGATTAGAGAGGCGAATGGCGGCAGAGGAGGACATTTTTCTTGATTCGCAGTCCTGGGTTCTTCATTGAACTATTTCCGGTTTTCCGCTATCATTTTTCCGGAGGCTTTTATGAACCCCAATGCTTTTGCCCATCGTAAATCAGCTCTTAAACTGCATCTTACAAAACCCGGCGGCGGCCCGCTGACCAATCAGACGGTAAAACTGGAGCAGAAACGACACCGGTTTCTCTTCGGCGTTGGGGGTTTTGAAGCGGTTGCCCTGGCCGGCGAAACGGTTCCCGGCGGCAAGGCGCTTTCTCCGGAGGAGCGGGCCAAAATCGAAGAATGCCTGGACAGGATCTTCGCCCTCTGTAACTATGCGACCCTTCCTTTTTATTGGGGCCGTTACGAGAGCGAAGAGGGCAAACCCATGGAAGCGGCAAGCATCGCCGCCGCGCGGTACTATGCCGAAAGAGGTATCGTTACCAAGGGCCACCCGCTCTGCTGGCACACGGTCTGCGCTCCCTGGCTCATGAAGTATAGCAATGCCGAGATTCTCCGCAGGCAGCTTGCCCGAATTGACCGGGATGTAAGCGCTTTCAAGGGACTTATCGACAAGTGGGATGTGATCAATGAAGTGGTGATCATGCCGATCTTTGACAAGTACGATAACGCCATGACCCGCGTCTGCAAAGATCTGGGCCGGGTAAGGATGATAAAAGAGGTCTTTACCGCGGCGCGGAAGGCCAATCCCCAGGCTGCGCTGGTGCTCAACGACTTTGAAACCTCTTCAAGCTATGAAATTCTCGTAGACGGCTGCCTGAATGCGGGGATTCCCATCGATGTAATAGGCATACAGTCCCATCAGCATCAGGGTTACTGGGGGAAGGAAAAGCTCCTGGCTGTCCTTGACCGCTACTCTTACTTCGGCAAGCCCATCCACTTTACCGAAAACACGATCATCTCAGGTGACATCATGCCTCCGCATATCGTAGATCTTAACGACTGGCAGGTGGAATCCTGGCCCTCCACGCCGGAGGGCGAGGAAAGGCAGGCCAGGGAGATAACGGAGATGTACGAAATTCTCTTTGCCCACCCCGCGGTGGAGGCGATAAGTACCTGGGACAGTACCGACGGCCGCTGGCTTCACGCTCCTTCGGGGCTTCTCCGTGCCGATAACAGCATCAAGCCGGCCTATACATCCCTTATGAACAAGATAAAGGGGGAATGGTGGACAAAGGGAGAATTTTCCACCGGTGCGGAGGGAGATCTTGAGATCTACGGCTTCCGGGGGGACTACGAGATCTCCTGCCAGGACATCAGGGCTTCCTTCAGTCTCGATGGGCAGCATCTTGAATTGCAACTGGGACTTTCCTGAAAAGCGGTATTTTCCGATAAATATAGATAGGCTGCAAAGTAACCGACTTTGTGGACAGACAGATAGAGCCTGTTTTGACAAGCTCGAGAGAGGTATACCATGAACGAAATTCCTTCCGGCCCCATGCCGAAAAAGGGGCTCGGAAAAACTCTTCCCTGGCTCTGGATTGTCCCTACAGCGATCATAGCCCTTGCCTGTGCCGCGGCGCCTGTGGCGCTGGCTCAGGGCAGGGATGCGGGCACCAATGCGCAGGATGCCCAGCAGTCAAGCCGCCGTTATATACAGATCATTCAGAATGTTTTCGACTTCATACAGAGGCACTATGTGGAAGAGATTGATCCCAAACAGATCTATGAGGGGGCCATGAACGGCATGTTCAATGCGTTGGGGGATCCCTATTCGGTATACATGCCCGAATCGGAGATGAACGACCTCAACGACACCACCCAGGGGAGTTTTGGCGGGGTGGGGCTCTATATTTCCAAAAGCAACATCCCCAATCCGGATGGCAGGCCGAACTATCTGGAGGTAGCCTCTCCCATGGAGGACACTCCCGGCTGGAAGGCAGGAATCAATCCGGGGGATTATATCATCGAAATTGAAGGGGAAAGTACCGCGGAGATGACTCTGGATCAGGCGGTGGCCAAACTCCGGGGGCCCGCGGGCACCGAGGTAAAGATCCTTATCCGCCGGGGCGAAAAACTGGAATTCCCGGCCACCCTTACCAGGGCGATTATCGAGGTGCCCACCACCAAACACGCCATGATCGGCAACGACATCGGGTATCTGCGGCTTATCACCTTTACGCCCAATACGGTGGAACGGGCCAGAGATGCGATCAACGAATTTGCCTCAAAGGGCTACAAGAGCCTCATTCTGGATCTGCGGAATAACTACGGCGGGCTTTTAACCAGCGCCGTGAATATCTGCGACCTTTTCCTGGACGGCGGAGTGGTGGTAAGCACGAAAAGCCGGATTCCCCAGGAAAATTCGGTTTTCAATGCCCGCAAATCGACCCTCGTGCCGGCCGCTATTCCGGTTATTGTCCTTATAAACAAAGGCTCTGCCAGCGCCAGCGAGATTGTTGCCGGAGCGCTCAAGGACAGGGGAAGGGCATACCTCGTGGGTGAAAAATCCTACGGCAAGGGCTCCGTTCAGCAGGTCTATCCCCTGGACAAGTCCGGTTTCAAGATCACCACTTCCCGTTACTACACTCCCAGCGATGTAAACATCGACAAGATCGGCATCCCCCCGGACAGGGAAGTTAAAACCCCCGAATTTACCGATTCCGATGCCGAGGCCCTGGGTAAACTCATTCAGGATCGCAAGATTCCCGCCTATATCGAGAAGAATCCCGGAGCCGGAACTGCCGATATTACCGCCTTTGCACGGGAACTCAGCGCCGAATACAAACTGGATCTCTCCCTCCTGCGGCGTCTTATCCGGAATGAGCAGAATAGAACCAATATCGCTCCGGTCTTTGACCTTGAATACGATCTCCAACTGGAAGAAGCGGTAAAGATCATCCGGAACGGCGACTTTGGCACTCTGATAAAGACTACCAAGACCCTCAAGACCCTGCAGGAAGAAGCCGCCAGAGAGGACGAAGCGCTGGCATCCTGAATTCGGTCAATGAAGCGTTTTTTACTGCCCTCCCTGCCCGACGGGGATGGGCGGATCAGTTTAAGCGGAAGCGATTACCATTACCTTGCGCGGGTAAGACGTCTTAGCGTGGGGGAATTCTTCGACGCGTTCCTGCCCGGCGGCGGGACATGCCGGGTGCGGATAGTGAGTACCGATGGGGGGATTCTCAGGGGCGAATGTACCGGCGCGGAAGACGATAGAGTTGTCCGGAAACTTGTTTCCGAGCCCTCCCCTTTCCCTTCAATCATACTCCTCCAGGCCCTGCCCAAAGGTTCAAAAATGGATCGTATCGTGCGTGAAGCTGCGGAAAGCGGCGTCTCGGAGCTGCTGCCCTTTGTTTCGGAATTTTCGGTCCCAAGACTGAAGGGCAATGAAGGAAACGCCAAACTGAATCGCTGGAAGCGGATCATCCGGGAAGCCCGGCAGCAGAGCGGTTCCCCTGTCGAAACCCTCATCAGGGCGCCGGCGGAGTTTGAGGAGATTCTGGCCTGGTGGGAAGAGCTTAAAACCATGAGGGCCGGGGCCAGGGGGATTCTCTTTCATCAAGTCCCCCTTGCAAAGGGGAGCCTCCACGGCTATCTTGAAGACAGACCCGATCCGGTTATTCTTGCCATAGGCCCCGAGGGGGGATTTTCCAAGAACGAAGCGGAGGCTTTTATGGCGGCGGATTTCAGGCCCCTCAGCATAGGAAATTCGGTTTTGAGAGTTGAAACTGCGGCACTTTACGGAATAGCCGCGGCAACAATCATACTATTGGAGCGCGATTCGTGGATATTGAGCGGGTAAGCCTCTTAAAGGTTCCCATAGATATTCTTCCCCCGGAGCAGTTGGCGGAACGGATCTATGAACTGCTGGCCGCAGGTAAAGCACAAAACATCGTCCTTTTGAGCCTCTGGGATCTTCTCCGCGCCCGGCGGAATAACGATTACAGAAGTTATGTACTCAGGGCCGCTCTGGTTATCCCCATTTCCCGAAGCCTCCAGAGCGGTATCCGGTTCCTCACCGGCAAAACCGCGGTGCGTTACATGCCCTTCGACTTTGTGATCAGCCTTTTGACCGCGCTTGAGGAACGGGAATTTACCCTCTATCTTATCGGAGGCAGGGCCCAAACCCTCAGAAAAACCGAAAACAATATCCGCCAGACCTTTCCCCGCCTGCGTATCGTGGGCCGCTACCAGGGCGGCTTCAAACGGCAGGATGAGCCTTCCATCGTGGAGGCAATCCGCAAAGCCTCCCCCTCGCTGCTCCTTGTGGGTAAAGGAGTCCGGGGGGAAGAGCAGTGGATCGCCAAACACACAGGCAAACTCAACCAGGGCATCCGGCTCTGGTGCAGCGATCTTTACGATGTTTTTGCCGAACGCAGACGCCGCCCCTCCCGGCAGACCTTTGAACGGGGCTGGGAATGGATGACCTACTGCTTCCGCAATCCCCTGCTGTACTTCCGAATCTTTCCCTACATATACTACAAGATCCTGCTGCTCATCTATAAAATTTTCAGGAAAGAGTAGGGGAGCCGGTTCCGGGCCGTGCTTGTCCCCCTTGATCTTTCCGCAGGACTGTGGTATACAGATGCCATGAAACTTTGCGGTTTATTATATAGCAATAACCTACCCCCCCCCCCCCCCCAGATATAGTGTAACTTTACTTCAAACACCACTTGTAATATGCCTAATGGAGGACTCCCCTGTATGAGGCCCTCCTTCCCCTTATCCGCCGTGTTCGTGCTCCTCTTACTGCCTTCCTCCTGGGCGTTCTGTGTTCAGGAATCCTTACCGGACTTCTCAGTCTTAGACGGCAATGACTCTCCCCGCCGCAGAGCGGCGGGGTATCGTCGTTCTGCAAGGTATGGATATTATGCGGGT
>JAIRNJ010000277.1 GCA_031258115.1 Treponema sp.
CTTATCCTGGGCTACGCCGGTTGCCATTCAAACTTCCTGGGTATCTTTCGGGAAGTTGCCAGGGAAGAAAAGAAATCTCTACAAACTGATCATCAAAGTCTCCGCTAAGAACCGGAAGAATCCCTCAAAGGATGAAATCCGGGAAGCGGCTAAGGAGAGTTTTAGTGAGTGATCAAGCAAATCTTGATTTAATTAAAAAGTTTCAACGGCTACTGTATCCATGATATTGATTAAGAGTTTTCAAGACCCAGCGGGTTTTGGGAATACTTTTCAATATATATTATTTCATTTGTGGAGGTATTGTTATGAAGAGGAAGAGATTAGGAATGGCAGTGGTTATGTTGGTTATGATGGCCCTGTCTCTTTTTGGGGGCGGAGGGCAGCAAGGCGCCGGAGGGAGTGCTTCCGAATCGGGCAAGGTAGAAATCCGGGCAGCCTGGTGGGGGGATACAAAACGTCATACCCTATATAACCAGATCGTTGACGAATTCGAGAAGGCCAATCCTGGTATTACCGTTGTTCGGGAACCCAGCAGTTTCAACGACTACTGGGATAAAATGGCAGTCCAGGTAGCCGGTGGTAATGCCCCTGACTTTTTGTGTATCCATCCTCGTTTTGCCAATGACTATATACCCCGCGGAGTTTGCGAACCCCTGGATGACTATATCAAGAATGGGACTCTCTCAATTGATAATTGGGCGCAATCCACTATTGAGACCGGAAAATTCAACGGCAAAATCTACATGCTGGCCATGGGCGTTACTTTTCAGGCAGGATTCATCAATCTTGGGGTATTCAAGGAACTGGGGGTAACTCCTCCTTCTTTTGACTGGACTTGGGATGATGTAAAACGGATAGGCGTCCAGGTCCGCCAGGCTTTTGATAGACAGGGAAAGAAAAACCAGTGGATGATTAACGATTATTCCATAGATGTTAACTTTAACAGCTTTCGCTACTATGTCCGTGAGTTTGGCCGTGAAGTTTATGACAAAGACGGGAACATTAACTTTACCCAGAAGGACCTTGAAAACTACTTTACCCTGTACAAAGAGCTTAGAGATCTGGGTGTTGTACCCGATGCCGCCACTTCAACGGAGTATATCAACAACGTTCTGGAAGACAGTCTTTTTGCAAGGGAGAAAATACTTGTATTTCCTACGCCGGTCAACCAATTCTGGCTTTACAATACCACATTTCCCGATAAGGAGCTGGGAATGATTCGGATTCCCAGTAACAAGGCCAAGGTCCAGTCAGGTGAATTCCCCGAAGGCGCACATTATGCGGTTTATGCACGATCTACGCCGGAAAAGAAGCTGGCTGCGGCCAAATTGATCAATTTCTGGCTAAACGATCCCAGGGGTCTAATTCTCTTCCGTCTTGATCAGGGAGTTCCGGCCAATGAAAAGGTACTTCAGGAAACAGTAGTACCCGCTCTGGATAAGTTTATGCAGGCATCGGTTAATTTTGTAAGTACTTTATCTAAGATTACCACGCCTTCTCCGAATCCGCCATCCGGGGCCAGCCAAATAAACCAGGAATATCTTAAGGCTGCGCAGGAAGTGGCCTATGGCGCAAAAACCCCTTCCCAGGGGGCAAAAGACTTCTACGAGCTGGCTAAAAACATCCGGGCGCAAGTGGCAAAATAGGGTATTTAAAGATAACGCGGCACTGAAAGTATTGTATTCAGAGCCGCATTAAAATCTTATAACAGGAGAAGAACAAAAAGGTATGGCAAAAAAATCATTGGTGATTAACAAACCCTGGGAAGCCTATGTTTTTTTGGCCCCCTGGATTATAGGACTTTTGGGTTTTACTATTATTCCGATGTTCATGTCGTTATTTTTTTCTTTTACCAATTACGATATGCTGACTCCACCGAGATGGGTGAGCTTGTCTAATTTTTTGGGAATGGTAAAGGACCCGCGGATCATCAAAAGCCTTAAAGTTACATTTACCTATGTTTTTCTGGGTACGCCGTTTCAGCTTGCCTTTGCTCTCCTTCTGGCTGTGGTTCTGAGAAAAAACCATGTAGGTGTACGTCTTTACCGGGCGGTTTATTATCTCCCCTCTCTTTTCGGCGGAAGCGTTGCCATAGCTCTTTTGTGGCGGCAAATTTTCAACGCCGAAGGGGTAGTAAACCGGATTCTCGCCCTTTTTAATATCACCGGAAAGAACTGGATAGCAACTCCGGGAACTGCTATATATACCCTCATTCTGTTGCATATATGGCAATTCGGATCTTCCATGGTGATATTCCTCGGGGGATTAAAACAGATTCCTATGGATTACTACGAAGCAGCGGAGATAGACGGGGCGGGAAAGGTGAGCTGTTTTTTCAAAATAACCTTGCCCCTTTTGACGCCTATGGTCTTTTTCAATATTGTCATGGCTATAATTAATTCGTTTCAGGCGTTTACTCCGGCATATATCATCAGCAATGGAACGGGGAGCCCCTTAGACAACACTTTATTCTACACTCTATATCTTTACATCAAGGCTTTCCGGCAGTTTTTAATGGGATACGCATCGGCCATGGCATGGGTGTTATTGATAATAATAGCGATTGTTACTAAGCTGATGTTTGTTGCCGCGGACAGGTGGGTCTACTATGACGAATAAGGAGTGAAAAAGATGATTATCCGATCGCAAAAGAACAGCTTGATTTTTCATTTTTTCGTTATTCTTTTTGGTTTACTTATGATCTATCCCCTGCTGTGGATGCTGAGCGCGTCATTTAAGACCAATGCTGAAATATTCACGGGGGTTAACTTTTTCCCAAAAGAACCAAGCCTTGGAAATTTCATCAATGGATTCAAGGGAGTTTCAGGGTACACTTTCGGGCGCTTTTTATGGAATTCGTTTTTTATAGCATTTCTGTGTATACTTGGAAACATCCTTTCCTGCTCGATGGCGGCTTTTGCGTTCTCAAAGCTGAAGTTTAGGTTAAACGCTTTTTTGTTTTCGATAATGATGCTGACCCTGATGTTGCCTTTCCATGTAAAACTCATTCCCCAATATGTCGTTTATAATACTATAGGATGGGTGAATACTTTTTTCCCGCTGATAGTGCCAAAGTTTTTTGCAACTGAAGGTTTTTTTGTTTTTCTCTTGGTTCAGTATATGCGAGCCATGAGTAATGAACTCCTGGAAGCGCCCCGAATAGACGGGTGTAATACGTTTCAGATATTTACGATGTTTATTATGCCCCTGTCAGTACCGGCGCTGGTCACCGTATCTATCTTTACTTTCATCTGGACCTGGAATGACTTTTTTTCGCAGACGATTTATCTTTCGGATCCGGCGAAATTCACCGTATCCCTGGCATTGCGGATGTTTGTGGATGCTACCGGGCAGTCATCATGGGGTTCTCTTTTCGCCATGTCTTGTCTATCTCTGGTTCCACTGTTTATTATATTCGTAGTGTTTCAGCGTTACCTCATTGAAGGTATCACATCAGGCAGCCTTAAGGGGTAATCTCAAAATCGCATAAGGAGATTTTTGAATGAACTACAACATGTTTAAGGGGACCCGGCTGGAAGTTTCGGAATTAAGCCTCGGGACGATGATGTTTGGAGGACAGACGGAAGAGGCGGAAAGTCTGGCAATCATGAACCGCGCCTATGAAAGGGGGATCAACCTTTTTGACACTGCCGATGTGTACAATGCAGGAGAGAGCGAACGAATCGTGGGAAAAGGTCTCAAAGGCCGGCGGGAAAAGATCATCCTGGCGACCAAGGTGTTTAATAAAGTGGGGGAAGCCGATTTTAATAATTCCGGGCTTAGCCGAAGGTATTTACTGAAGGCCTTGGACGCGAGCCTCCTCCGGTTGGATACGGATTATGTTGACATTTATTACCTCCATTCACCGGATTACCATACCCGGCTGGAAGAAACGCTGGAAACCATGACAGACATAGTTAAATGTGGAAAGGTACGGTACATCGGGGTTAGTAATTTTGCGGCATGGCAGATAGCGGACATCTTGTCTCTATGTGAAAAGAACGGTTATATAGCGCCAATCGTTACCCAGAATGTATACAATGCCATTATTCGGGATATTGAAGGTGAACTCATACCTTGTATCCAAAACCACGGCATTAATTTGACCATCTACAATCCCATAGCGGCAGGTCTTCTTTCGGGAAAGCACAAGCGGGGGAAGCCGACAGAAAATACCCGTTTTGCCTGGAATAAACTCTACGCCGACCGGTACTGGTCTGAAAAGAACTTCACCGCCGTAGAAGATCTTGAAGAAATAGCGGTAAAAAACAACATTAGTCTATTGGAACTTGCGTTGCGTTGGTGTGTGAGTCGTGGCGAGGTGGTGAGCGTCATCACTGGTGTGAGCCGCTTATCCCAGCTGGAACAGAATATCGCATCGGTAGAAGGGGGCCCCCTGAGTGCCGAAGTAATGAGTCGATGTGATGAAGTCTGGCAAAATCTTGCAGGGAGACCGTTTACCTACATGCGGTAGTGGGAGGTATATATGAAAATTGTCATAGGAAACGATCATGCGGGTTTTCCCATGAAGGCCGAAGCCTTGGACATTTTAGTGAAGCTGGGTGTAGAAATAATTGATGTGGGCTGTCATTCGGCGGACCCGGTGGATTTTCCGGACATTGCTCTGAAGGTATGCCAAATTCTACTTTCGGGGAAAGCAGATCGTGCGATCATGCTTTGTGGCACGGGAGTAGGTGCGGTCATGGCCGCCAACAAGTACCAGGGGATCCGGGCGGGGCTCTGCAACGACATCTACTGCGCCCACCAGGGGGTGGAGCACGATGACATGAATGTTCTTTGTATGGGGGGAAAACTTATAGGTGCTTGGCTCATGAAAGAGATCATCATCGCCTTTATTAATGCACGTTTTGACAATACTCCTGACGTACAACAGCGGGTTGCAAAACTCAATATGTTGGGCTCGAAACTTCCTCTGGAAAAAAAAGAGGCATAACGCTTCCTCTCAATCGTAACCGTCTCCTCTTGGCGTATGGTCTGATTCGTCTTTAAAATGCCTTGGGGCATAGTAGGCCTTTGCCCGCACACTTCCATGTGGTACAATGGCAGGAAAGATCGTGCGAGATTCGGGAGGAAAAATCATCAATTGAGTAAAAAAGCAAACGAACAAGCAAACACGCAAGCCCCAGGCCCGGCCGAAGCGTTCAAAAAGCTCTATGAGATAGTCGTCCGCCTGCGGGCCCCCGGCGGCTGCCCCTGGGACAGGGAACAGACGCCCCTTTCCCTGCGGGGGGATTTAATCGAGGAAACCTACGAGTGTATCGAGGCCATCGACCAGCAAGACCCCTCTCATGTCAGGGAGGAACTGGGGGATATTTTTCTCCTGGTAACCATGATTGCCTACATGCACGAACAGGAAGGCCATTTTACCCTGGAGGATGTGCTTGAGGGTGTTTCGGAAAAGCTCGTCCGAAGGCATCCCCATGTTTTTGGCGATCTCAAGGCGGAGGACGGTTCGGCCTTAAGTTCCGCCGAGGTTCTCGGCAACTGGGCCAGGATCAAGGTTGAGCAGGAAGGCCGGAAGCCCAAGGACTCGATCCTGGACGAAGTAAGCCGGGGGCTCCCGCCCCTGGACAGAGCGTGGAAGCTCCAGAAAAAGGCCGCCAAGGCGGGTTTTGACTGGCCCGACATCCGGGGGGTCAGCGCCAAAATCGAGGAAGAGTTGGAGGAAGTTTTATCCGCCGCCGAAAAAAACACCGCCGGCACTCCTTCGTCCCGGGCGGCCCTGGAGGAGGAACTGGGGGATCTTCTTTTTTCCGCGGTGAACCTTTGCCGGTATCTCGGCGTTGAGCCTTCGGTGGCCCTGCAAAGAACCAATCTCAAATTCACCGGGCGGTTTAAACATGTTGAAAAACGGATGAAGGAAAC
>JAIRNJ010000067.1 GCA_031258115.1 Treponema sp.
CCGGTCCACATTTTTTTCCTGGCCCAGGCGTCCCACAAACGCAATTACCTCATCGTCCCGGGCAATAGAGAACCGCTGCCGGAACTCCCGGGCTCCCCGGTTTATCTCATCGGACCGCTCGTAAAAGCTGGAAATGTTTATGCCGTTGGGAACTATCTCAACAGGCGGCCAGTTGTATTTAACGCTGTCAAAGTAGTCTTTTATTTTCCGGGAGGGAGCGATAATACAGCTCTGTCCCCTGAGTACATTTTTAAAAAAAACGGACAGGTGTTTTTTAAAAAACAACTCCAGCAGCAGGGGGGCATAATACAGATAATCCTGATAATAGGTGTGCAGGGTATGTACCGAAGGAATATTAAACTTTTTACTGACCCGCCGGGACGCCAGCAGAAGGCTGAATTCGGAATGGGTATGAATAATATCCAGATTCAGGGGCCGGGCAATGTCAATAAGCTGCTTTTCAATAAACAGCCCGATCCGGTGCTGGGGTTCGTTGGGGAACTGAATAGACTTGACCCGGAAAACCCCCGGTTCCTCAACGGCATAGGGATGCTGCACGGTAAACACGTAGACCCGGTGCCCCCGTTTTTCCAATTCTGTTTTTAATGTCCGCACCACCGTAACCACCCCGTTGACCTGGGGCGTATAGGTATCGGTGAAGATACCGATGTTCATACTATTTTTCTCTCCCATAAGTATAATATATCAGGGCCTTTTTTGAAACAAGATATGCAGTCCTCTAAGGGGAGCCGAATCTTTCATGGTTTGATGATTCCTAATGGATTTAATATAGGTTGACGGAGGAGCAAGGCGGATTTTTTTGTAAATCCGGGAAAAATAAAAAGGATCCTCATATCCAACCTTGGCGGCCGCCTCCTGAATTGAAAGATTGGGGTCCAGGGCAATGATGCTTTCAAAACGCTGAATCCGCTTGAGGATGCAGAGCTGCTTAAAACTCAATCCCAACTGTTGTTTGATGGTATGGGAGATGGTAGACCGGCTCCGGTTCATCGCGGCGGCGGTCTCATTTAAATCAGGGGGATCTGCGATATGATCTTCCAGCCACTGTATTACTTTTTCCGTAAGGCCGGGACGGCGGATCTTCACATACTCCCGGGTAACGATAAACGATATGAGCATGGAAAAAAGGCGAAGCATATTGTCCAGGGCTGTTTTGTCAAAAAGCGGCTGTTTTAAAAAGGCAGCCTGTATTATTTTCAGATCAAACCCCGAGGCGATCCATTCCCGGGCGGTCTCTTCAGGCAACTGTCCGGTGGTTCTGAACTGCCCGAGCATACCGTACCCAATAAGGGTTCCCCCAATCTCAATGGGCAAAACCGATTCTGAAAGCCCCGCAAAACAGCGGTATACCACACACTCCCGTTTTTGTTCGGAACGTTTGCACATGAGGGTGTCCTGCTGGCAGCAACGGTACCGGAACCGGAGTTTTTTCTGGATCAACTGGCAAAAATAAGAACCGGGATTCTGAAGCCCTACCAGTAATTCTTCCATTCCGGAGGAAAAAATCGTAATTTTTACCTTAAAACAATAGGCAAAACTGTCAATGAGCCGCTGTACTTCCTCATTAAAAAAAAGCCCTAGTTTTTCGACCATGCATTAAAAATATCCGATAATTGCATAATTGTCCATGCTCTTTCTACCTTCCGCCATGAAAGAATTAAGCATGGTCTACGGGTGGAATATACATGACCTGGATTTACTCATCCTAGATCATTTCTCCTTTATCCAATGTATTTTGTCTCTACCCGTTGTTTACCTGCCCTGCGGAAAGCGACTGCCTCATCCACAATTTTGAAAATATCTCCCCCAGGGTTATACCCCAAAACGGAACGGGCAAAAGAAATATCATGCCTAAAATCGTGGAATTCCGAAACTGAAAAACGAAGAACCGGGATATCTAATTTTTTGAGATATATTCGGACAGTATGTCATACGTAAAAGGCGCCGGGGCGGCGATAGCAAAGGCCTTTCCAATGGCGGCCTTATTTCCAATGGAGAGCATAATGGCTTGTATCACATCCTCAAGAGCCACGATATGGCGCATACCGGGGGTCCCATCCGGATGATCCATCCGGCACGCTGCATCCAGACCTTCCGATACAAAACGTTTTTGTTCCTCATTCTCCGCCAGTTCCTCCCAGACAGGAACTCCAAACCGGGGTCCCTTCAGGGTAGCGTGGGCTAAAATATCATCCTGCCCATGAACCCAGGAAAAACGAAGTACGGTAATAGGAATCCGATATTGTATACGCATCTGTTCGCAGAGGGTTTCTTCCAACACCTTGGAAAGGGGATAATATCCCGGATATCCGGCGTGGGGAAAATTTTCATCTATCGGGAAAGGACGAGGGTAATAATAAATTCCCGCCCGGGCATCGGAACCGGCCTGGATGAACTGCTGTATGTGGCCGCAGTTTTTTGTTTCATCCAGAAGGTAAAAGGTTCCCGCCACATTAGTATCCAGAAAGAGATCCTTGTTTTCTTTGCAGTTAGCCAGATGGATCACCGCATCCATGTCCTTAAGAGCCCTGGGCGCCAGAGTTTTATCCCGAAGATCCCCATCCATAATTTCCATCAAACCGGGACAATTTATTTCTTCCTCAAACCGAAGGGCCCGCACTAAATACCCCGCCTTGACTAATTGGGGAAGCAGGGCAGTCCCAACTTTTCCGCCGCCGCCGCTAACAAAAACATTTTTTATCGGTAAATCTTTTCCCATCTTTCGCTCCTTTTAAAATAATTTTAACCTGGGTATTTACTTTACGCAGGTAACGTCTATATGCTAGCCTTGTTTCATGGTAGATTATCCACGAAACGTTATGGAATTTGAAAAGACTTTTGCCACAGAGGAACAATGCAGAAA
>JAIRNJ010000180.1 GCA_031258115.1 Treponema sp.
AAGACGGCGGCACCATGACAGAGCTGAGGGGAAGTATCCGTCTTCTGTTTTCGGAAGATATTTCCATATCTTCATGCACGGATTCTGTCAGCCTGAGTCCGGCCCTTCAGGGAATCTGGATCTCCGATAAACCCGATACGGCGGTCTTTATACCGGGAGAGGACTGGAAGCCCGGTACGCGTTATACACTCGGCATTCAGTCTTCCCTGAAGGGGAAAACAGGTCTTTCCATGGGCGAGGAGAGGTCTGTGAGTTTTACCGCCGGAACCGACAGGGAGAAACCTTTCCTGACCGGGGCATGGCGGATTGATGGAATGACAGAAACACTGCTGCAGGCGGATGACGGGAATGGAAACACCGTGAATTCGGGCTGGGGAAAGACATCGGTTCTGCTTCTCCGCTTTTCGGAAGCGGTAGACATCCTGTCGGTAAAACAGAGTCTCTCCTGCGAGGCTGTATCCGGCCTTGTTTCTGAAGCGGAGTCGCTGTCCGGAACGGAGTTAAGGTTCAGCTTAAAGGAAATGCCTCTCTGGGGAAGCCGTTTTATACTGCGCCTTGCGGAGGGCGTCAGGGATGCCGCGGGAAACACAAGTACGGACAGTTTTGTATTTACCCTTTGTGCGGACGCTGAGTCTTCACGGCCGCCGGTATTCAGGGGTATCAGGTTTCCCATGGCTCCGGGAGATCCACTGGACTGCATGCCCCGCAGCTATACTCTTTCCGACGCCTATGCGGGCCTTCCCCTTACCACCGAAACTAATCATTATCCCTACCCAAAAGATGTTGAAAGCTGGATAGAACTTTATTTTGAAACCTCAGACGGCGCCGCAATAGATCCTCTGGAGATAGCCCGCTGTTTCCGTATGGAGGCGACAAACGGAGCCGTTTCATTTAATCCCCGCATGGTAGTGAACGAAAACTTCAGTATGAGTGAAGCGGTTTCAGGATGGGAAAACTACAGGAGGCTGGAAGTACGCGGAATACTTAGGAACTCCGTGTCCTCAGGCGTGGTGAGTTTTGTCATTGATGCAGGATTCCTCGACAGTAACGGTAATGCCGGGGAAGAGTACCGGCTTCCCCTTTTAAAGTAGGAAACATGAAAGGACTGATAAGCGCCTTTGCGGGCCGGCCTGTGGCAGTTATTATGATGCTCTGCGCCCTTCTCGTTGCCGCGGTTTTTTTCGCCTCGGGGCTGCCCCTTGAACAGCTTCCCGGCCTTGCGCTTAACCGGGTCACGGTGAAAACATCCTGGCCGGGAATGGGGGCGCAGGAGATCCGATCCCTGCTCACTATTCCTGTCGAAGATGCCCTCTCTCCGGTTAAAGGTCTTGAAAACATGAGGAGTGTATCGCGGGATAACTTTTCCCTTATCATTCTTGATTTCCGCTGGGGTATTGACGGAGCCGCGGCCGCGGTTCTTGTCCGTGAAGCGGTGGATGCGGTGTGGCCTTCCCTGCCTGAGGGAGTGAATAAGCCTGCGGTTTCCTCAGGCACTGTGGAAAATGAACCGTTCTGCATCATCGCCGTTCAAAGCCTTCATGGAGACGGTAACTTCGCCAGGAATCTTGCGGAGTATGAACTCAAGGCACGGCTGAGACGGCTCGGAGGCATAGGACAGGTGATACTCCTCGGCGGGGATGAAATGGAAGAACTGGTAGAGGCGGATCTGAGACAGCTTGCCGCCCGTGGAATCAGCGTTTCCTCTTTGGCTGAATTACTCTCTTCGGAAACAATGAATATGCCTGCGGGAATGGCAAGGGAAGGAGACAGGGAACTGGTGGTGGTTTCTTCGGGCCAGCCCGGTTCCGCGGAAGAATTGGCTTCCCTGAGTCTTTCCGGCGCGGGAGGCCCCTTCAGGCTCTCCGATGCCGCCGGTGTTTCCCTGAGAAAGGCGGAAAAGAAGAGCCTCTTTATTCTGAACGGAGAGGAAGCCGCTGCTCTCAAGATATACCGCCGTCCCGGATCGGATCCTTCACGCCTCTCCAGGGAAATCGGAAAACTGCTGGAAGAGGCAAGGGAAAATTTCGGGAATGACGGGGAGTTTTTTATGGTTTATGATTCATCTTCCCTCATTTCGGGGGCCTTGAAGAATCTGCTTGTCTCCGCCGCCCTTGGAGTTTTCGCAGTAGTTCTCTCCCTCTGTTTTTTCATCCGGCATCTGCGTTCCAGTTTTCTGGCAGCCCTTGCAATACCGGTTTCAACCGCCGCGGGTTTATGCGCCATTGCCCTCCGGGGAACTTCCCTGAACAGCATGAGCCTTGGAGGTCTTGCCCTGGGAATAGGCATGGTTTCCGATTCGGCCGTCATCGTTCTTGAGATCCTCCACCGGCGTTTCGGAACCGGTGCCGCCGCTCCTTCGGCTGCGGAGACAGGGGAAGCCGCGTCAACAGTAATGCTGTCGGGGGCCGCTTCCCTTCTTACCACCGCGGTAGTCTTTGTGCCCATTCTCTTCCTTCCCGGCCCCCTGGGAGCCCTGTTTGGGGATCTGTCCATAGCTCTGGTGGTTTCCATTGCGGCAGGCTGGATCTATGCACAGTTCTGTCTTCCTTCGCTTTACAGGATCTCTTTCAAAACCTGCAGGGAAGCTTCTCCACGGGGGCTTGAAGAATTCTACGGAAAATTCCTTCGTCTGGCAGATTCAAATTCTTTACGCATGATTCTTCTTGCCTCCCTGCTGACCGCCGCCGGTATTTTTATCCTTGTTTCAAGGCCCCGTCACTTTGTGAGTCCTGATGAAGAAAGGGAACTGCGTCTTTCGGTTCTCTTTCCGCCCGGTTATATGCTTGAATCCATGACGGAAAAAGGCAGGAAACTGACGCTGCTTCTCGGCGGACTTCCCGGCATCCGCGGAGTCTTTGCCTATGCGGGCGCCGAGGACGAAGACCTGATACGTCTTTCGGAAAGCGGCTATCGTGAAGAGGAACTGATCTTCCACTGCTTTATCAGCCCCGGAACAAAGAGTGAGGAAGTCAGAGATGAAATCAGCCGGCTTCTTGAAAACTATTCCGAAGGGGAAATCAATGTATTTTTCCCTCAGAACAATGTAGAAAAACTGCTGGGTCTTTCCGAATCCACAGCAGCGGCAGTCCGGGGAAGAAACCCCGAAGAGACAATGTTCAGGGCAAAAGAATTGGCCGGATTTCTCGGGGAAAAACTTGGGGAAGGAACGGAGATAATTCTTGACCCCTCCCATTCAAGGCCGGAATTCCGTATCTATCCTGACCGCGAAGCTTCCGTCCAGCTTGGCATACAGGCCGCGGATTTGGCAGGACTCCTCCATTCGATTACGGACGGCATGACAACGGGCCGGCTTGAACCCGGCGGAAGACCCATACCGGTACGGCTCAGGGGAAAGATGGAAGATGATCCTCTGGGTGTTGCTGCTTCTCTCCAGAATATCCCCGTAGCCCTTGGGGAAGGAAACTCCGCGTTTCTGGGAAGCCTCTGCAGGATAGAGCGCCTTGAATCCCCGGAAACTCTCTCCAGGCTGAACCGTTCCGATGTGGTGTATGTAAGCGTTAAAAACGCTCCGGGAAATGTTTTTAATGAAGTCTTCAAATCCTCAGACACCTGGAATTTGATCCGTTCCGACGAGTCGGTTTTTACCCGCTACAGGCAGAGCCTTATCATCACGCTTGTCCTGGTGATCCTCCTTCTCTATCTGGTGATGGGCGCGCAATTTGAATCATTCTTTCTTCCCCTTGTTCTTATGTTCAGCATTCCCTTTTCCCTGGCAGGAGCAGGCCCGGCTCTTTTTTTAAGCGGCGCTTCTCTCGATTCGGGAGCCGTTCTCGGCCTTGCGGTGCTCTTTGGCCTGTCGGTGAATAATGCCATCATCCTTTACGAGATAGGTATGGAAAAGCTGGACGGAACCATGCAGGCCGGAGAAGCTTTCCGGAGCGGCGCCCTTGAACGTTTCCGGGCAATATCGATCACCACCATAACCACAGTCTTTGCGCTTCTGCCCCTGGTCTGTTTCCCCCTGGGGGCCTCTCAGCGATCCATGGCCGCGGCCATGCTGGGCGGAATCACCGCCTCCGCTTTACTGTGCCTGTTTGTCATGCCGCATGTATTAAGCGTTCTTGTCAGGAGAAGGATTTAAGTGAAAGCAAATTCCTGGCTTGAAAGAAAACGTGCCGCCTTCTGTATCCTGATGATGGCCGCCTCCGTTTCCCTTGCCCTCCTTGCCACAAGGGATAACCGGAAGGAATACGAGGCCTCTTCCTACACCATCACCTTCAGACACTACGGAATCGACGCGGAGGAAATGGAACGAAGCATCGCCATTCCTCTGGAGGATGCCCTTGCGCCTCTGCCGGGACTTCTCCATATTACCAGTACCAGTGAGAACGGAAGAGTGAGGGCCTTCCTTCGCTTCGATCCTGACTTTGCTTCTTACGGACGTTATGAGGCTGTTCGGGATGCGGTAGAAGAAGTGTATGAAACTTTACCCGGATCGGTACAGCGGCCCGAGATCCTCTCGTCAGGCAACTCGCGTATTCCCGTCTGGTCCGCGGCTGTATTTTCACGCGGGGAAGCAGGAACGGAGAGCGGAAACTTATCCGAAACCCTTGAACGTTTTGTAAAACCGCGCCTTGAAGCCCTTGCCGGAGCCGGAGAAGTGGAGCTTTCGGGAATTGCAAACCGGGAGATCCGTGTTGCCGTGGATCCCCGGCGTGCCGCTGCCATGGGAATCAGTCCCCTGGATCTGGCCTCTTCCCTTGCCGGCAGCGATCTTGTTCTGCCCGCAGGCCGGATTGAAAACGGAAACCGCAAGACCCTTCTGGTTCTTGACGGCCGTTACCGTAAACTTGAAGACCTCAAAAAAGCGTCTTTCAACATCAACGGAGTCCGTATCAATCTTGAAGACATTGCGGAGATCGCTGAGGGAGAAAGGGAACCTGATACTTATTCCAGACTCGACGGAGAGAGGGCCGCAGGCATCATGGTCATGCCCGCATCGGGGGCGAAGCCCGGCAAACTTTCCCGTGAAATAAAGAGGGAACTGGAAGCCATTAAAGATCTGCCTCTTGACTTTCAGGTATTGCTCGATCGGGGAGAGGAGGAAACTGAGGCTTTCAGATCCCTTATACTGGCGGCCCTTGAAGGAGCCCTGGCGGTTTCATTGATGACTTTTCTTATGATGCCCGGAGGGAAAGTTTCTCCCGCGGTTTTTCTTTCCGTGCCGCTCATCTCTGTTTTTTCTTTGGGCCTCCTCGTCTTCTGCGGCTTTTCCCCGGACAGAGCTCTCCTCTCAGGTATAGCCTCTGGACTCGGGGCCGCGGTCGATGCGGTCATCATACTTGCATGGGAACTGAGGAGAGCGGAAACGGCGGCGGAAGGTTTAAGGGTACTGGGTTCACTGGCGCCTCCGCTCATTTCATCATCATGTACTACAATCGCCGCACTCATACCCCTTGTCCTTATGGATATCGGTGAAGAGTGCAGAACTCTTGCCTGGGGATCCGGGGCGGTCACACTTATCGCCCTGCTTGCCTCTTTCAGTATTCTGCCTCCATTCATATTCAGGGGCGGAAACCGGGGAAAGGCCGCCGCATCTCATCCGGGAATCCTGAACAACGGTTCCCGTCGTTCCCGGTCACAGGGTATGGAGCCTCTGCGGCAAAAACTTTCGGCATTGCTGCGTTTTATAAAACGCAGAAGTTTAAGAACACTGGCTTTTTCCGCGGGATTGGTACTGCGGCATCCCCTGCTTTATGCTGCCGCGGCCCTGATGCTCAGCGGGGGCGGTATGCTGGCCCTTGGATTTATCCGTCCTGATCCGGGGGGAAACGAAAGTCCCGGTTCCATCTATGCCCATATAGAATTTGAAGGGGGGTTCCGTGCGGAAGAAGCGGACAGGCTCCTGGGAATATTTTCCGGGAAGCTGAAGGAAAATTCCGCGGTAAAACATATTCAGAGTTCCGCCCGTTCAGGTTCAGGTTCCCTGCTCGTCAAGTTTGATCCTGAAAAGGAAAGATCTGAAGACATAAAGAAAGAAATCAGACGCATCGGTATAAACGGGGCCTTTATCTATTTCCCGGAAACGGGAAGCGGTGAGAGGAACTGGACTATCAGCGTCTTCGGGGACGATTCATCCCTCTGCAGAAAATTTGCCCGTGAGGCCGCCGGGCTTTCGGCGTCTTCGGGACTCGTAAGAGAGGCGGTGCTCAATTTCAAGGACGGCGGCGGCCGCATCGATCTTTACCCTGACAGGGAACGTTTCCGTGAAGCCGGAGCCTGGTTCTATTCTGCGGCAGACACGATACGCCGGAATGTTCACGGCCCTGTCGCCTATAAGCGTCTTGAGGATTCGGGAGAGATCGACGTCCGTGTCCTGGGAGCCGGTATCCCGGATAAGGAAAAAGTCTTTTCCATTCCGCTGGCGCTTAAAGACGCATATCCGGTCAGGGTCGATTCTCTCATGAAGTTTACGGAAAGCCGGGAAAGCAGCGCCATTGAAAGGCAGGGAAGACGCCGCGGCGCTTCATTTACGATCCGCACGGGGCCCCTTGATCCGCGGCGGCTGCGGAAGCTGATCATGCCTCTCTTCGATAGAATGGAACTTCCGCCCGCTTACAGCATTGTATTTGATCAGGACGCCATAAAACAGGCTGAAAATCTTTCCGGGACGATACTGTGGTTTCTTCTTGCCCTGCTCTTCTGTTCCATGGTCATAGCCGCATCCAACGAGTCCCTCAGGGCTCCGCTTGTCATCCTGCCGGTGATCCCTCCTTCCCTGGCATTGCCCTTATTGATCCTCCTGATCCTCGGGAAGCCCCTGAACGAAGCGGCGGCGGCGTCATTTATAGCGCTGTCGGGCGTCGCGGTGAATGCCGCGGTTCTTGTCGCAGGATCCCTGGCTTCCCTGCCACGCGGGAAACGGCTTTCTTCTCAGGATATATACTTTACCCTCAGATCAAAGTCTCCGCTTCTTTTAGCCACCGCCGGTACAACCATGGCCGGAGCATTCCCCCTGTTTTTCAGCGCCGGAGAACCGGGAAATCTGGTGCAGATCCTGTCGCTTGTTATTTTCTGGGGTGTGCCGGCATCATTTATCTGCTCCATTACCCTGGTACCGGCGCTGTTTATTTTGTTTGAAAAAAGAATTACAAGTAAAAATTATTTTTAAATGGAAAGAACCAAAGTGGTCATGGTAAGAAGTCCTGCTTGTGCAGGGCGGGTATCAAGATTCGGGGCCATGTATGCTCACTCTTTCTTCTCGTACCGTAAGGAACATCTTCATAAAGGTGTACCTGTTTTCTTTGACTGTCTGTCTGTTTGCCCAGACGAGACCAGATGTCAGGGGTTTTAATCAGCCTGTATTTGATTACCATTTTAGTATGGCGGATATGGAAACGAGCCCCGAAGCCTGGATGCAGGCCGCGGAGAGAGGCATAAGCCTTGCCTCCGAATCATGGGAAAAACTCGCATGCGAGTTTTATGACGATCCGCTTCTCTTTGCGGAAGCAAAAAACCTCCTTAAGGACTGGACAGAGGATGAACTGGAGAGACGTTTTACCAAATGGCTCTTTGAACGGTTCTTTATACAGACCGGTATTCTGGATCAGCTGTCACAGAGACTGGACGCGGCCCAGATACATTATACCTGGCATCTCGATGAAGACGGGAATGTCATTTTTGATCCTGACTCAGGGGATCCCGAACCTGTAAGGCCCTGGGAGGAAGGACGGGAGATTGAAAGCGACCGTTATCTCTGGAGGGATGAAGTCAGGACGGCTCTTGACGGCGGAGAGGCGGCATACCAGGAATTCATTCTCTACATGATGCCTGAGGTACTGTGTTACATTGACGAAGAGAAGAGGAGCGGCCTGGAACAAAATATCAGGGATACGCTTGCGGAAAAAAAATTCAGCCTGCAGAAGGAATTCGAGGAACTTGCCTCCAGGGAGGAACGCCTCTTTCTTGCCCGGCGTACAGGGGATTACTACAGCCTACGGAGGAAGAGTGAAGACAAGGCTGCCGCCGAAATTACGGCGGAACTAATCGGCACGGCACAGGCAATATGTGATGAAGGAATACATGCGCTGAAAAGCCGCATTGACGCCGCAGAGGCAGGGGCCGGAGATCTGGTACTCGCCGGAGAGGAATGGCTTGAACAGTACCGCATTCAGTTTGAACGGGGACTCAATGCGTGGACCGAAGCGGAGGAACGTTTCCTTGTCCGCCGTCTCGAATGGCAAAGAGATGCGAATGAACGCTATGATACCGGCAACGAAGAATGGAGCGAAGCCTTCAGGCAGCTTGAGATCTCCAGACTGAAATGGGAAAAAGAAACGGATGAACTCCTCAAGGCCGGAGAGCTGCTTTTCAAGGAAGCTTCACAGACTCTTGAAAAGGCCATCGCCGAAGCCAAAACCGAATTTGCCCAGGATGCACAAAAACGGATCGACGCGGGCGCCTCAAAGGCCAAAGCCTATGTTGATATCTATATTACCTCATCCCAGGTACTGACGGGCGCCAGGGAGAATGTAAGATTCTGGGGACAAAGATACGGCGGCGCGCCGGATATATTTTCAAGTTATTTTTCCGCATGGATAAACAGCGAAGAAAAATTCTATGAAGAGACAACGAGTGTCCTAATCGGGAGAGATGATGAGGGCGAAGACATATTTGAGGAAATATCCAACAGGGAAAAATACGCGGCAAAGTATGAAACATTTCAGATAATTTATGAATGGTGGAAACTCTTTACTTCATATTATGCACGGGCCCTTGAAGCCAGGAACGCGCTGGCGGAAGATTTTGCCCTGGTCATGGGTTCGGGAGCCCTGAAGGATATTCTTGATGAAGGCGTAAACAGCGAAGATTTTAATCTTGACGAATACCAGATTGAGCTTATAAAGGCCAGGGCAGTCGCATCGTATTGGGAAAGACGGACGGAAATAACCAGGGCCGTACTGAATTATGCCGAGGATCTAAGTTCCGGAAGAATTACCGAGGCCGAGGGCATAGAAGCCTTTGAAACGGCAAAAAAGGACTATCATGAGGCCATCGAAGCCTATGAGAAGATTCAGGCGGAATTATCCGATGCAGGTCTTGATGTTTTGGATGCGCAAAAAAAACTTCTTGAATCTTCCAAAAAACTTGCCGAGGCCGAGTCCCGCCTTGAGGAACTCAACCAGGCGTATTCGGTATTGCTCGGCGCGTATAAGACCAGCCGGACGGATATTATCGAAGAACAGCTCAAGAATGAATACAAAAAACTTCTTGAAACCGTGGAGCAATTGGACAGGAACGGCGCGGATGCGTCGTATATCAATTACCTTGAACGGGCAATTGAACTGAGCAGGGCGCAGGAACTTGAAACTCTGGGTACCGCCTTGAAGATACTTGTCCTGGGAGACGGAGGGAAAAGCCTTGAAACCCTGCAGGAAGAAGCGGATGCCGTCAAGGTTTTTGATGCGGATTCTGTTCCCGTTTCGATTGCGGCGACAGGCATTAAAGAAGATAATCCCAGCTATGAAACGATTTCGTATCTTTTCCGCTGCAGGGATGAGAATCCCGCAGACGCCGCTTCCTATAATGTCCTTATTGCAGGTTTTACGAATCTGGCAAAGGAAGAGGCCGATGCCGCACTTGAGATCCGTATCGAAGGAATTAAGCTGCTCATGGCAAATTCGTTTTCCATGGAAGACTGCTACATCGAAGCCGAACAAAGCCGCCTCTCGCTGATAAGGGCCAGGGCTGAACTTGAATACGATGCCCTGGGCTGTCTGCTTGGCATTGAGGCGGATAACGAAGAAGCCGAATTTCTTTCGGCGTTTTATTCAGGCGATCCTGAGGATACTGTTTTCATTGACGGCCTTATGGAAGCCCTGAATACCCTGATACAGGCGATAGATGACAACGATGAAAGGGGAATTACCTCACTTGCGGACGGGAATGAAACGATCCGCCGTTTTTTGACAGGCAAGAATTTATTTTACGGAACGGAAGCCTTTGTTCGTGACGCACTCGGTTCGTATTATTACCGGCAGGGACTGTTTGAGATCTACCAGTCAATTGCGTTCATGAGCGATGCGGACAGGAAGATGTCGTGGAACAAAAGCACTGAGGAATTAAAGCTGCTCTTTGAATCCATGAACATTGAAGCCGCTGAGGGATACCTCCCCTCCGCCGATAAACTTGTCCGGTATTTTCTGGACGATCCCCTTAAAACCGAAGAGGCTTTAACGGAATTTCTTTGCCGCTTGGATCTCACTCTGAATCAGCTTCCCTCGTGGATCAGGGCGGAGATTGAAGAATGGAAGTCGGCCCTCATCGATCTTGCCGCGGCCGGGATGATCAATGCTTCGCTTGGTCCTGCAGGGACACGGGAAGATATTGCAAACAAACTTGAAGAGACTACCGGAAAAATGGATGCTCTCAGGCTTGTATATGAGGGGCTTTCTTTCAGGGGAAAGCAGGCTTTTGATGAATTTAACGAGGCCTCCCTGGAACTTGATAAAGAATACAGGATCCTCAATAACACCTTACTGTTGATCGGCGCCTATGAGACAATGCGGGAGGCCATGCTCCTGGACGGGAGTAATCATAAAAAACACTGGCGGGAATACATTACCGAAGAGAATACCGGGACGGATAATCCGGGAATCGTCACGGCCTTTTCCTATCCTGAGGGACTTCTCATCGACGCAAAAGAAAAAATCAGCCGGATTACCATGCTGTTAAATGACGCATTTGCCGCCTGCAATACAAAGGCCGCCGAAGCCCTGAATGCCGGCTTTATTGCAATTGCCGATTCCTATATCAACGATACAAAACTGGCCTGGGATGAAAATAACATAAAGGAGACGCGGTATCTTTTTGTCGAAAACTACAATTATGAAAAGCGGGAGTATAAAAAACTCTTTTCATACGAGGAAATATTCAGGAGAGATATTGCAATCGTCGCCTCCATGCTGGACATCATAAGAAATCAAAATACAAGTCTTGCCGAAGAAATCAAGAAGATGATGAAGCAAATGGAAGATCATGCAAATGAGATAGAGGCTCTCAGTATAGAATACGATAATAAGGCCCAATCATTCCTTCTTTCCGGTGAGAACTATGATAATCTGTATGCCGAATCCAAAGAACTTTTTGAGAAGCTGGAAGACGCAAGGCTTTCCTACGAAGAAAAGGATGCCGTTAACCGCTGGGCCGCCACGGCCTATCTTGGAGTAGAGGATGAACTCGAAGAACTGTCCCGTTCCGCCGGCCATCTTATGAAGGCGGAGGCGGCTCTTGCGGCCCTTGAATCCCTTTATGACGGCAATGCTGAACGCCGTCCCTATGAGGATGCCGAATACGAAAGCCTTTATCAAAAATACAGGGAAGACTTTTCCAATATGCTTGTTGCCCTTAATACGATTGACCGGCTGGAAGAGGCAATAGCAAACGAAACCATCGTTAATGCCGGATATTATATGGACTATATGTCCACACTGAAAAATTTTGGAGGAGATCTGTCTCTATATGAAAAAAATGATTATATCTATGTTTCTCCCGCCGATAAATCTGCCTGGGGAATACAGGATATCATTACCGTAAAAAACGGAAAGCTTGTCTTTAATTTTGAAAGCGGCTTCCGCCTGAAGGGAACGAATTATCAAAACAGCGCCCTGCTTGCCGGCTATTTTAACGAGGGGGAAATTATCGGCAATGAAACAAACGAGGCAACCGGTTTTGAACTTGGCCTGAGAAACCTTGAAGCTTTTTTTCTGTCGATGGAATTGAACCGGAGTAAGTACGAACGCCTTGCCCTGGCCAGGGATTTTCTTGTTGCCTGTTTGACCAATGAATTTCATGCGGTTAGGGATTATCCTTATGGAAAGGTTCCATATTCTGATGGTTTTCCTCCTGTTCGTCTTGAGTCTTCAAATGAGGATATAACATTCCTCAAGGCTTACTATGATGATGCGGATAATATTAAAGGCGGTACATTTCTGGGCCAGCATAACATGTCCGAATATCAAAACGCCTACTATGCCAGATATGTGAGCGATTATATCATCGGTGAAGGAGGAAAGTATATTGCGGCAGGCAGGGGCGCCTGGGAGAGTCTAAGCGCCGAAGAACAGGAAAACCTGATGTTTTATCTTATCCTTGTCATGAACGGAAGCGGCGGAACTGACGCCGATGCACTGGAAGGTTTCAGGAAGGCTACCTCTTATCTTAAATACAGGGAAGTTTACGAAAGAGCGGAACATAATCTGGATTATGCAAACGACAGGACAGGCATCTGGATAATCGGCCCTGCCTATTGGCAGCCCATTGCAAACAGGCTTAACAATGTGGTCAACGATCTTAAGGTTCCCCTGGATTATACCGGCAAACAAATCGACCAGGCCATGGAGTCTCTCATTTCTTCCATAACGGATATGAACAGCGCCTATGCGCGCTATTTTTCGTCCTGTGAACGTTTGGCCGGTCTTAAAGGGGAAAAGAAAGACGGCGATTTTGTAAGGGCGGAGGATATTCTTTATTCCCTCAGCCTCGTCGGAAACATAGCCGATTTTGATAAAAATATCGTAATGAATATCTGGAACAGGATGCTTCTGGATTCGGGAGAAACATATTCCAGCGTCCTGGAAGCACTGCAGGCAGTTAACCGCTGGATAAAGGCCGAGAAGGAAGATTCAAAACGGACTCTCGAAAAAAAATACGGCGATGATCAGGTGAAACGCCTGGAGGCGGAAGAGAAATATCATCAGGGTTTGGAAGAGTACATGGACGGCACTATAAGCCTGCCGGATTTGAAAACCGATACGGAAAAAGCCTTTGGCAAAAATGCGGCGGCCCTGAAGAACCATCTTGAAAACCTCGACCGGGTAATCCGGGAAGATATTGAAACAATGTTGACAGGCGGCAGAAATTACAGGAATGAATACGGCCTTCTTCTTGGTGAAATGGGGAACATACTGGAAAGGGTTTATGCGGGACGTTATCAGGCCGAACTGAGCGCCCGTGAAGCCGTTTGGCAGGAACAGCGCAGGGATCTGCTTTCAAAGTTGAGTCAATGGCAGGAAGATGTCGCGCTGCTCATCCAGAGGGGAAGGGAGGATTGGATCTCCGGAGTGGAAAAGATGAAGATTGCCTATAACGAATGGAACAGAAAATTTCTTGCCGAGTATGAACGTATCGGGGAGGAATGGAACGAGGCATATCTTGAAGGACTTGAAGACAAGGAAGCCTGGCTGAAACAGGCCGAAGAAACGGCGAATCATGCCCTGTCCGGTTCCGCGCTCGCCCTGCTGGGAGAGGATGCGGAAGCCGGCGCCCGGAAGATAGATACCCGCGATCCGATGTTGATACGGATAAACTCAGGCGAGGACATCAGTTTCGCAATGGACGAAATCATGTCGCTGGCCGGTATTGCCAATGCAGGCAGGGCTTTTGCGGCAATTAACGGCGTAACGGGTACCATAGCCAGTCATGTTCAAAAAGGGCTGGGAGGTCCTTCTTCCTGGAACACGGGAATAATTCAAAGTGCGGCAAGACAGTTTGCAAGAGAGGCAAATGAAAAAACCGCGGAACTTGAAGCAAAACGCCTTCTTCAGGAAGTCAAGGAAGCCGCCGAAAAAAGCAGCAAACAAATAGAGGAAAACATAGACAAGGCCAATAGCAGCTTCAGGAAAAACATACACCGGCTGTTTGTCATTGACAATTTATGGAGCTTTGCCTCCGGCAAATATTCCAAAGACGTAGTTGTTTATTCTTCACTTACAAAAACAGAATCCGAACACGCGGAAGTGGAAGCATACAGGGATTACATCGTGGATCCCTTTGAATTAAAGACCGATACAAGCGCAAGCGCCCTCAACGGCTTAAACTATCTGGCGATCCAGGCCTTGATCAGGAATATAGAGGATGAGATTAGGAGGGAGATGGAAAAACATTTCGGCAAGAGCGGAGAAAAAGGACAGGAGATAGTCCGCTTCATTATAACGGAGAAGGATAAGATGCTTCTCCTTATGAGGGTCATGGTTGATGAAAACCTGGCGGATAGTTACGGAAACATACATGCGCTCTCCGGCGACGGTGTAATTTCCGTTGAAGAATTGAAACGCGTCCAGGATCCGGGAAAATTCGGAGAGCATATCGGATACGAACCTCTGTTCCGTTCTTCCGATACCGGTTCAAAAGAGGCCATGTTCTGGGATCGGGGAAGAGGTGAACTTGGCAGGCTTATGACGGACTATACCTGGTGGCGGGTAAAGGAAGGGAAAGGTATTGCCATGGTAAACGCCGCCTTCTGGGATAAGCCGGTTTGGGATGACAGAAACAGTATATTCAAGGCGTTTACCATACGTGAAACGGCGGATGTTGTCGCCAAGGTAGCCGCTACCGCCACTGCCATTGCATTAAGCCCTGTGTCCGGCGGATCAAGCATGGGTCTTGCAGCCATGGCTTTCACTGTAGCCGCAGTGGAAACCGCCGATGATTTCATCTTTTCCGCCATGGACATTGGCGGAGGTTACAAGGCAGCCGATACGGCCCTCTTTGATTATTCAAAATCGTTCTCCATTTCCCTGGGAACCAATTTAATAAGCGGTGCCTTTAACGGACTCCCGGGTATGGGGGGAACACTTGGAACGGCCGCGGGAGGAGGAGGAGGCATCAAGGGACTTGTAAACGCGGCGCCGGCCAGCGGCATAGGACGCTCCTTAGGCATTGGCGTTCTCGGCGGCATGGAAAGAGCCCTGAGCGGAACATACGCAAGTATGGCGAACGCCATACAGTATACGGGGACCGGATTAACATTCTCAAACGATGTCTTCAATCAGGGACTAAGCGGCCTGGGAACCGGCATGTTAAGCGGGATGGCTTCCGCCTTTACCGGGGGAATCCTTAATTCTTATGCAGGGGGACTGTATACTGATCTGGGAATAGACGGGAACAACCTGAACAACTTCATTGCCGGATCGACATCCGAGTTGATTGACTATGCATATACCGGCGACTTTACATTCAACCTCTTAAACGCGGCCCTCATTCCCGGACTGCGCGAAATTGGTTTGCTGGAACTCCATCTTGGCGATGAGGGCCCCCTCATGAAATTCGGCTCCGATGGAGTTGATGTAAGCATGCTGGGGACGCAGATCCTGAACGCGGGTATCCGCTCATTGGCAGATATAATCAGCGGCATTAACAGGAGAGAAGAGATTAACATAGATCGTCCGGTATACCGGGAAGAAGAACTGGAACCGGAGCCTGATCCGGCGCCTGATATCGAAGAAAGACTTGCCGCATTGCTTGAAAGAAGTATAACCGAAGAAGAAACTGTAAATGAAACGCCCGAACTGCAAGAGCCGGAATTGACCGAAAGTGAACTGGAAAAACAGGAAGCCGAAAGACTGATTAATGAGAAGAAAAAAAATGAACGGGAAAGACTTGAACAAAACGGGAAGGAGCAATTGGAATTTATTCTTGAAAACTATACCGATGCCATTCAGGAGATTGCTAATGGTCACAAGGGATTATTGGATCAAAAAACACTGGCAAAAATTGTTGGATTGTATGAAAATGAAACTTGCTTTGTTGATGCAGTGATGCTCCTGTATCTTTTGAATGCCTCAACTTATGAGGCAAAATATTATCTTCTCCAGGGAGTTATCAATTCAATAAAAAACGGAAGCATCAACAGCACCCAAACAAAGGAAAACTCCACGGTTGAAGATTTTAACAAGTATAGCGAGACGATGGCCCAGGCGCTTAACGGCAAAAACACCAAAGAAATTTGGGAATATGGCGCATCCTTCACCGATGCAACGGCATTTTCCAATTCAGATTATGAATACGGAATTATGGTGTACGAAAGAATTGAATCGTGGAAATCTTACGATGAAGAAAGATCAAGGCATTTCCTGTTGATTGACAACAAGAATAACAAGATCTATGATCCGTGGCCGGGTGGTATTGGAAATACATGGAAAGACGATTATTTTCTGAAAGAAATTCGTTCGCTAAAAAAATAACAGAGGAGATGAAAATGAAGAGAATGATTTTTGCCTTGGTTTTGCTGATTTCGGCTAATATTTTTTCAGAAACTAACACAGCCCTGAATCCCCAGGAGGTATATGTTGAGGGAAACGGGAAAGGTGTAAACGATTTCTATATGTTCCGGTATGAGCTGAGCGTAGGGGAATACAGGAAGTACCTGGAACTGTCGGGAGAGAAATATGATTTTGATGAGTACAGGTATTATGAGGGTAAAGCCAGTGATATGATAATGGGCGAGGACAGTGCCATGATAAACATTGATTTTTATCAGGCCCTGCAATTTGCCAACTGGCTGAGCGGACATCATAACCTGCAGCCGGCATATACGATTAAAGGGAGCAAAATTGAATGGGATAGAAGGGCAAGTGGTTACAGAATGCCTACGTCTGCCGAGTGGGGATGGGCGGCCCGGGGAGGGAAATTGTCGAAAGGCTATAAGTATCCCGGTTCCAATAATCTTGATGAAGTAGCGTGGTATGGAAATAATTATGAGAAAATTAAAAAGTCAAGGCCCATTGGACAAAAAAAACCGAATGAACTAGGGATATACGACATGTTTGGAAACGTATCGGAATGGTGCTGGAATCCTTATGTAGCGCCAGAAGAAATTCCGGATCACGAAATTAAAGGAGAGTTGAAATTGCCAAATGGAGATCGTGCAATACCTATGGGAAAGTGGACAGGAAATATTGAAAATGAAGATGTCTTTAGAATAATAAGAGGGTGGAATTTTCTGACAAGGGAGAGTTACCTTCAGTATGGAATGGATATTTATCTGAAATGGGAAAAAGCGGGCGAATACATCGGGATAAGGCTGGTTCGGAATGTCCGCTAGAATCATTCCAGCCAATGGCCGACCTTGCGGATCTTCTGGTTGCGGTAGCGGACAAGAACCGAAGGGTCGCGGCCTGCAAGGTCTTTGATTTCCTTGATCAGGACTTTTTTGATGTTTGCGGCGGCCGCATCGGGATCGGTATGGGCGCCTCCGGGAGGCTCGGCGATGATGCCGTTGATCACCTTGAATTCAAGGAGATCGTCACTGGTGATCCTCAGCATGACCGCCGCATCTTTGGCCTTGCTTGCATCCCGGAGGAGTATCGATGCGCAGCCTTCAGGGCTGATAACCGAATAGATTGCGTTTTCCAGCATATAGATCTTGTCTCCCACACAGAGACCCAGCGCGCCGCCTGAGCCGCCTTCCCCGATGATGATGCAGACAATCGGAGTCTTGAGCTGGCTCAGGTCACGGAGGTTGCGGGCTATGGCTTCCCCGATTCCCCGTTCCTCGGCTCCCATGCCGGGATACGCGCCGGCAGTATCAATAAAGGTGATGATGGGCCGGTGAAATTTTTCGGCCTGCTTTGCAAGACGCAGGGCTTTGCGGTAGCCTTCGGGATTTGCCATCCCGTGGTTACGGTGTACATTTTCCTTGAGCGTTCTTCCTTTCTGGTTTGCAATGATTGTAACAGGCCGCCCTTCAAGAAAGGCAAGTCCGCCGACAATGGCAGGATCATCGCCGAAGGCCCGGTCTCCGTACAGTTCGATAAAACCGGTAAATATCCTGTTTATATAATCCATTGAATAGGGCCGTTCAGGATGCCGGGCCAGTTCCACCCTCCGCCAGGTTGCCTCAGTCCGGGAGACGGCCTGAATTTTGTTTCCTATGTTTTCAAGATCCTGAACGGCATCAATGTCTGTTTCAGAGATCATCTTTTTCAATTCGTCCAGTTTTTTTTGCAATTCCAGGGTATTCATCATGTATACTCCCGGTGCAGATCGATAAGGCGGGCAAGAATTTTTTTCTGATCCTGACGCGTAACGATAAGATCCACAAAGCCCTTGTCCCTCTGGAACTCGGCCCGCTGAAAACCTTCCGGCAGGGTTTGACGGATGGTGCCTTCGATAACTCTGGGGCCCGCAAAGCCTATAAGAGCGCCGGGTTCCGCAATGGTGATGTCCGCCAGCATGGCAAAAGAGGCAGTTACGCCGCCGGTGGTGGGATCGCAGAGCACGATGAAAAAGGGAATACCGGCCCTGTCCAGTTCCGCGGCGGCGCTGGATGTTTTGGCCATCTGCAAAAGTGAAAAAATTCCCTCCTGCATCCTGGCGCCGCCTGAAGTAGTATAAATGATCACAGGGATTTTCCTGTCTATTCCCATGAGTATGGCTCTGCAGACCTTTTCGCCCACAACCGAACCCATTGAGCCGCCCATGAATTTGAAGGACATGAGAGCCAGAATCGCAGGCCGCCCTTCAATGCTGCAGGTTCCCGTGATCACCGCATCCTTCATCTGGGCCTTTACCGCCGCTTCGGAAAGTTTTTCTTCATAACCTGCAAGATCGATGGGATTAATGGAACTCATACCGGCGGAGAACTCTTCAAAACTTCCCGGATCGGGAAGATAGAGCAGCCGTTCATTGGGTTCCATGCGGTAATGGCAGCCGCAGGATGGACAGGTTTTTAATGCGGCGTCAATATCCTTCCGGGAATGCCGGGCACCGCAGAGCGGACAGTCATTTGCCTCCGACGGTGAAACTTCGGTTTTTTCACTACTCATGTTCGGCCTCCTTGGCTATGGTTTCGTACCAGGATGTGGCAAAATCGCCTGATTTGAAAACATCGCTCTGCATTACCCATCTCTGTTGATTGATATTTGTCTTGATCCCTTCTATACAAAGTTCATTCAGCGCCCGTATCATGCGGGCAATGGCGGCTTCACGGTCTGTACTGTGCACGATAAGTTTTGCCACCATGGAATCGTAGTAGGGCGGAACAGTACAGCCCTGATAGATGAAGGAGTCAAAACGCAGCCCCGGCCCGCCGGGAATTTCAAGACGGCTGATTTTACCGGGGCCGAGCGCATTGATCCTGCATTCGATGGCATGCCCCCTTAAATTTTTTCCGCTGTTTTTTGCGTCGAACCCTTCAAGCTCCCTGTCCAGTTTCCCTTCGCTGCACGCGAGTATCTGCTGGCGGATAATGTCCACGCCGGAAACAAACTCGCTTACCGGATGCTCCACCTGAACCCGCGCATTTACTTCCATGAAATAAAATTCGCCTTTTTCTACGAGAAATTCAATAGTACCGGCTCCCCTGTATTTAAGCTCCCGGAACATGGCCGAAGCGCCTTCGGACATCCGCCGCCGCATGTCATCGTCTACTGCGGGGGAGGGGCTTTCTTCAATAAGTTTCTGATGGTTTTTTTGAACCGTACAGTCCCGTTCACCCAGAACCGCCACAGTCCCGCCGCCGTCGGCGATGATCTGCAATTCTACATGCCGGGGATTTTCCAGATAACGTTCGATAAAGACCCTGCCGTCCGCAAAATTTGCCTCCGCCTCCCGGCCTGCGATGGAAAGATTTTCCGCGAGATCTTCTTCCCTGCGGACAATCCGCATACCCTTTCCGCCTCCCCCGGCGGCAGCCTTGATAATCACCGGCAAACCGATTTCCCTTACCGCTTCAAGGGCCTTTTGCGGATCATCGACAGCTTCTCCGGTACCGGGTGTAAGGGGAAGGGCAAAACGCCGGGCCGTATCCCTGGCAATAACCTTGTCGCCCAGGAGTTCTATCACTTCAGGATCGGGGCCGATGAAGATAAGCCCCCTGTCCCGGACAAATTTTGCAAAGGATGCGCTTTCCGAAAGAAAACCTGCGCCGGGGTGAATCGCCTCACATTCGCTGTTAATGGCCGCCATGACAAGGTTGTTGCGGTCAAGGTAACTTTTGGCGGAAGGGGGCGGCCCGATACAGATTGCCTTATCGGCAAGCCTGACATGAAGACTGTCTTTGTCCGCAGTTGAATAAACCGCCACCGCTTCTATTCCCATCTCATGGCAGGCCCGTATTATCCTTACGGCGATTTCACCCCGGTTGGCAATCAGAAGGCGCTTGAGATGAGCGGGCTTTTTCATGCTAGAGCCGTTTTACCTCAAAGAGAGCCTGGCCGTATTCAACCAGGTCTCCGCTGGCAGCCTTTACCGAAAGTATCTCGCAGTCAAATTCGGCTTCCAGGTGGTTCATCATCTTCATTGCCTCAAGAATACAGAGACTGTCGCCGGCCTTTACCCTGGTTCCCGGCTTGACGAAGGGAGGTGAATCGGGGCCGGCCGCGGCATAGAAGGTGGCGACAATGGGACTGGTGATGATTTCTCCTCCCGGAACGGCCTCCATTGCCTCGGGAGCCGCCGGCAGACCAAGATGCACCGGTACCGGAGAATTCGCTTCGGCAGTTCCGGCCGCAGTATATGTAACAGGGCCGGCCGCGGGAAGAACCGGGCCGCCTTTGGCAAAAGCCGCTTCCTTCCGCAGTATGAGGCGGGATGTTTCATCACTAAAAACAAGTTCGGCAATGGAAGAATTATCAAGCTTCTCCATCAAAGAAAGTATAACTTTATCATTCATATACAGTTCCTCTGCTATCCGGTATCTGTCCATAAAGCCGCTTACTTTAGGGCAGACACTATCTATTCATTCCCGGCAGGGTTTATGTCCGCATCATAGTCAACGCCCTCTACATCAAAACCGTGGGCTTCCAGAAAATCATGCTTAAAACCTTCAATGTCGGTTAACTCAAGGACGTTCTCTTCAGTGGTTTTTGCCATCCTCTCAAGTACGGCCTCCTGTATGTCCTTCCGCATCTCCCGGTCGTCAATACGGATGCGGTTTTCACTGTCAACAGGAACATTGCCGGGATCTTCCCTTCCTTCGGCAGAGTAGAGTCTGTCTTTATAAAGCCTGACAATCTGTTCGATGCAGCCTTCGTGCAGTCCCTGCTCTTTCATCACCCTGAACAGGCATGAAACATAGAAGGGTATGATGGGAATTACCGCGCTGGCTCTGGTAACCAGGGCCTTGTTCACCGAGATCCATGCCCGGCGTTTTGAATTTCCGCCTGAGGCAAAGGATCTGTTGATCTCCTTCCCGGCCCGTTCCAGATCTTCCTTTGCCCTGCCTATGGTGCCGTTTTTGTAGATTTCCCAGGAGAGTTCGGGGCCGATATAGGTATAGGCAAGGGTTCTTGCCGCGGGGGCCAGCACTCCTGCCCTGTCCAGGGCCTCAATCCAGAGTTCCCAGTCTTCTCCGCCCATCACCTTGACGGTATTGGCAATTTCTTCCTCCGTGGCAGGTTCTGCGGCAGATTCAATAATCTTCGCAGTCATCATGTCAATGGTTTTTCCCGAATAACTTTTACCGATGGGCTTGATTACCGATCTGTGCATGATTCCTGTTTTGGGATCTGTTCTCACCGGGGAAGCCAGGGAGTAGATCACGAGATCCGCCTGGGCGGGAATGCCTGCCTCCGCAGCCGCCTCTTTTATGGCGGCAACGGCCAGATCCTTCATGTTATCGGAGAAGGCATCCCCGTCCAGGGTTTTTGATACCAGTCCTGCCCCGGCAGCATCCCTGTCGAAACAGAGGTTGTTGTAGTAACCGGGTGTACCGGGCTTGCTCTCCGTGGCGGGTTTCTCAAAGGAAACTCCGACCGTAACGGCTCCGTAACCAAAGGCCGCAGCGATTCTGCTTGCAAGTCCGTAGCCCGTGGAACAGCCCAGGATCAGCGCCAGTTTCGGCAGCCCCGGAGCGGAGGCTTCTGCGGCCGGCTTTCCTCCGGCCAGTACCCTTGCTGCATAGGCAATCTGTTTCCGCACCGATGCCGCGCATCCTGCGGGGTGGCTGTTGATACAGATATTGTTACGGACCATGGGTTTAATTATCACCGTTTTCTCCTACAAGGCACATCCATTCAGCCTCCGCAGCCAGTTCATCTCCTACATAGGCCTTTCCCGACTGCTTAATCATGTGTGCGGATACCCTTAAATTTTCGATCTCCGAACGGACTTCATCTCCCGGCCTCACCTGGCGGCGGAACTTTACCTTGTCTACCGTGGCAAGGAAAAAGAGGGCGCCGTCCGTGAGAATGCCGAGTTTACGGAGACCCGCTCCCCCCGACTGGGCCATGGTTTCCACAAGAATCACGCCGGGTACTACCGGATATTCCGGGAAATGGCCCGCAAAGAAGAATTCCTTTTCGGTAAATACATGCCGTGCAATAATTTTACTGTTGTCTGCGGAAACAATATCATCTACAAACAGGAAAGGTGAGCGGTGAGGCAGTAGTTCTTCGATTAAATTCGGCTCATGTTCACTCATGTTTTGCCCCCTTACGCGTCATAGGCGCGGAAGATCAGCACTCCGTTGTGCCCTCCAAAACCCAGGGATCCGGAAGCGGCGGCCTTTATCTGTCCATACTGAACCTTGTTGGGAACATAATCAAGATCACATTCCGGATCGGGATTATCAAGGTTAATGGTGGGAGGATAAAAACCCTTTCCGATCGCCAGAATACAGGCGATGGCTTCAATGCCCCCCGAAGCGGCAATGCAGTGCCCCGTCATGCTCTTTATTGATGAAATTTTCATTTTTTTGGCATGATCCCCGAATGCATATTTGATCATTTTTGTTTCCGCAGGATCGTTGATCTGCGTGGAAGTACCGTGGGCGTTGTAGTAGCCGATGTCTTCCGGTTTAAGCCCTGCATCTTCAAGGGCTTTTTTAATGGTAATGCCGCCGCTTTCCCCGGAAGGATCCGGGGCGGTAATGTGATAGGCGTCGGAAGTAACGCCGTATCCTGAAAATTCAGACAGAATCGCCGCGCCCCGTTTTTTTGCATGTTCTTCACTTTCGAGGATCAGGACGCCTGCGCCTTCACCCATAACAAAACCGTCCCGGTCCGCGTCAAAAGGCCGGGAAGCCTTTTCAGGTTCATCGCAGCGTTTGGTGGAGAGAGCCTTGAGCATCTGAAAGGCGCCGACTGAAAACGGAACTATACAGGCTTCGGTTCCGCCCGAGATCACCACATCGCAGCGGCCCGAGCGGATAAGATCCAGGGCCTGGCCCAGGGCATCGGTTCCGGAAGTGCAGGCGGTTACCTGGGTAAATGAAGGGCCTTTGAGCCCGTACATGATACTGATATTGGCAGCCGCTTCGTTGGCGATCATCATGGGTACTGTCAGAGGCAGCATGCGCCGGGGGCCCTGATCAAAAAGTTTGCGGTAGGATTCGGAGACAATCTCATAGCCGCCGATCCCGTTTCCCATGACGACGCCCGCCTTCCCCGGATCGCCTGTAATGCGGCGCCTTCCTTCTTCACCGGCCTGCGACAGCAATCCTGCCTGCTCCATCGCCTGGGTTGCCGCGGCTGCCGCAAACTGGGAGAAACGCGCCATCTTGCGTGCATCCTTTTTGTCGATCCACCCGGAAGGATCAAAGTCCCTGACTTCCGCAGCAATGGTAACATCGAAACCGGTGGTATCAAAAGAAGTAATCCTGCCCACTCCGCTTCTGCCCTCTTTGAGGGCTTTTTCAAATTCATCCACCGAATTGGCTACAGGAGAGATCAGTCCCATGCCGGTAACAACAACTTTTTTATTCATCAAAACCTCCTGTCATATAGTGTCTGTCCACAAAGTCGCTTACTTTGCTATATAAACATTCCGCCGTCAACGGAAAGCACCTGTCCTGTTATATAGGAAGAATCATCGGAAGCAAGAAAAAGCGCCGCGGAGGCAATGTCCTCCGGTTTTCCGCTTCTCTTGAGCGGGACAATCTCCATTATTTTTTCCTTTGCCTCTTCGTTCATGGCGCCGGTCATGTCGCTTTCGATAAATCCCGGCGCCAGAGCATTTACCCGCACACCCCGGCTTGCCGTTTCCCGTGCGAGGCTCTTTGTTATGCCGATGAGCCCGGCCTTGCTGGCCGCATAGTTGGCCTGCCCCCCGTTTCCGTGGAGACCTACAACACTGCTCATGTTGATGATGGAACCGGAACGCTTCCGTATCATCTCCCGGCCAACGGTTCTTGCGATGATAAAAGCCGAAGTTAAATTCACGTCGAGTACCTTCTGGAAATCCGCAATACTCATCCTGAACGAGAGGCCGTCTTTGGTGAGGCCCGCATTGTTTACCAGGATGTCAAAAGCTCCCGCTTCTTTCTGGACAGCCTCAATGATCTCCTCGACAGCATTGATGTCGCCCAGATCGGCGCTTATCCAGTGAAGTTTGCCGCCGGCCCCGGCAATACGGCCGGCCAGATCGGCAGGTTCCCCGGTGCTCAGCCCCCAGATCTCGGCGCCTTCCGCGAGGAAGCGCTCGCTTATCGCCCTGCCGATGCCGCGGGAAGCCCCGGTAACCAGCGCCTTTTTGTTCAACAGCCTCATAGTAATTCTAACTCCTATAAAAAGTGGCGGCATCGCCGCTTACGTAAATCGAAGCGGAACGAAGTTCCGCATAACTCCTATAAAAAGTGGCGGCATCGCCGCTTATGTAAATCGAAGCGGAACGAAGTTCCGCATAACTCCTATAAAAAGCGGACGTCTCGCCGCTTACGTAAATCGAAGCGGAACGAAGTTCCGCATAACCCCCTATAAAAAGCGGACGTCTCGCCGCTTACGTAAATCGAAAATTAACACGAAGTGTTAATTCCAACTCCTTTACGGTTCCTGCCCCGAGACAGGGAATCCCGCTTATCTCTTTCCAGAGACCCTGCAATACTGTTCCCGGCCCTGCCTCAAGAACCTGCTCAAAGCCCCCGGCGGCATTAATGGCCTTCTCTTCATCGACCCAGCGGACAGGGCTTGTAATCTGGAGCAGAGCCAGCCTTTTTATTTCTTCGCCGCTTTTAATTTCCGTTCCGGTTACATTTGAATAGAAGGGGATGACAGGATCCTTAAATGTTACCTGTTCCAGTACCGGACGGAATTCTTCCGCGGCCTCCTTCATGAGGGGGGAATGGAAGGGCCCCGCTACCGCAAGCCTGACCACACGCCGGGCTCCCGCCTCCTTGAATCGTTTTTCCGCTTCCGACAGGGCTTCTGCGGTTCCCGAGACTACAAGCTGCCTGGGAGAATTGATGTTGGCCGCATAGAGCCCTCGAGGCCCCGATGCAATAAGGCTCAGAACTTCTTCGGGAGGAAGCCCCAGAACAGCCGCCATGCCGGGCGGATCGCCTGCCTCCGTCTTTATCCGCTCCGCAGTCTTCTGCATGGCCTCCCCCCGGGCCTTTACCAGACGGAAGACATCCTCCGCAGTAATGCTGCCCGAGACAACAAGGGCCGCATATTCTCCCAGACTGTGTCCCGCACAGGCGCAGGCTTCAATGCCTTTTTCACAGAGGAATGCCGCCGCCGCAAGGTTTGCCAGGGTAATGGCAGGCTGGGCAATATCGCTGCGTTTGAGGCTTTCTTCATCGGCAGTCTGCAGCAGTTCTTCCATATCCCTGCCCATTGTTTCCGAGGCGGTTTCAAAGAGCCGTTTTACCCCGGCGGAAACCGCAAGAAAATCAAGAGCCATGCCCCGTTTCCCGGTTCCCTGGCCCGGAAAGAGCAGAACCGTCTTTTTTACCATATAATCAAATTCCCTCCGTAGGTGAGGCCTCCCCCAAAACCAATGCCCATCACCAAGTCTCCGCGGGAAAGCCCCTCCGCGCGGTTAAGCTCGTCCAGCGCGATGGGAATGGAAGCCGCGGACGTATTGGCATATTCTTCAATGTTAAGAAAAAACTTTTCTTCGGGTATTCCAAGCCGTTTTCCTGCGGCCTGTACAATCCGTGCGTTTGCCTGATGCGGTATAATCCGCGCCACTTCTTCAATGCCCACTCCCTCTTCCTTCAACAGGTTTTCTATCGTATCCGTCATGGCCTTGACGGCAAAATTGTAAACCGCCCGGCCGTTCATTTCCAGACAAGCGGAGGCGTCTATGGTTTCCCCTGCCTTCCAGGGATAACGGCTGCCTCCCCGCCTGACCCTCAGATACTCAAAGCCGGAACCGTCTGCGCCCAGGATGCTTCTCAGCAAACCGCGTCTGGCGGGGCCTTCGGAGGGGGCGCCGGTTTTTTCAAGCGCCACAGCCCCCGCTCCGTCACCGAAAAGCACGCAGGTTCCCCTGTCATTCCAGTCCGTGATACGGCTGAGAACATCGACCCCGATAACCAGGGCCCGGCGGCGTTCCGTCTTGATGCCGAGGAGGGCCGCCGCTGTTTCCAGGCCATAGATAAAACCCGTACAGCCTGCAGCCAGATCCATGGCACCCGCGTTTTTTGCCCCCAGCCTGTTCTGAACGATACATGCCGTGGAAGGGCAGCCCTGAAAATCCGGAGTTGCAGTACCGATTACTATCAGATCCAGGCTCTCCGCTTCCATCCCCGCCATATCCAGCGCCTGCCGGGCCGCTTCCACAGCCAAATCGCTGGCGGCGTTTTCTTCGGAAGCTATATGCCGTGCGCCGATTCCAGTATGGGAACGGATCCACTCATCACTGGTCTCTACCTGCCGGGCAAGTTCTTCATTACTTACCCTCCGGGAAGGTATACCCTTTCCCGTACCCTTTATTTCAATAGCCATTCATTCTTTTATGACAAAATTCATGAATTTCGTCATGCTCCCAATCTAACAAATTTCTCGAAAATGTCAAGATAGAATTTCGACACTTCCAACGGAAGAGTGGTTGCAGGGAATGATGAAAACGAAAAGCGGATGGGGTTTTTAGATCATCTATATATATGGTATAATTGAAAAATGAAACCGGAGAGGCTTTTTTTTCAATATATGGTGATTTTTTTCATTCTGTTCACTGCGGGTGTTTTTTTTGCCGCCTGTGCCGCCTCGCCCCGTTCCGCCGGGGAAGCAGAGCAGGAAGAGGTTTCCGTAAAAAAAGAGCCGGGACTGTATGGCCTTTTGCCGGAAAATGTCCTGTTGGGAAGCGGAGCGGATATTTCGGCCCTCCGTTTTGTACCCGACGAGACTGCTTCCTTTCAAATACCCGCCGGAGTAGGTCTTCTGGGCCTGGAATCCGGAGATTCGGCTGATCCTGAACTGAACCGTTCTTTCCGGGAAGCGTATCTGGAAGGTCTTTTCCGGAATTTGCCTCTGGCAGGGGTTCTCGGCGGAGACCTGGTTCATGGATGGCCCCCTCAAAGTCCCGCGGCCTGGGTACAAAACTGGCAGGGGACAGAGGAAATTCCCAATTCATGGGGCCTTCCTTCCCTGATTCTGGCGGTACAGAGTTTTTCAGGATACCGGGCCTTTATCGTCCAGGGTATTCTCATGGATGCTTACGGAAGAAGCGCCGGTATAGGCAGAACCAACGGAGCCATGGGTTACGGAGCCCCCCTTGGGGAGGATTTTTTATACGAAGGACAGGCGGCCCAGCGCTTTGAGAAGGGGCTTTTGATAGTCGAAACCCTTAGAGACGACGGCCGTGCGGGAAGAATCCGTTTTGATCCCGCCGAATTGCCTCCTCCGCCTGAGATGCTGGGTGTCTTTGCGGAGGGCCCGGAAAGGGAGCGGGTGTCCGAAGCCTTCCGTGCCGCATGGCCCCTGATCTTCGATAAGCTTGCCTCTCCCTCAACCGAGGTGAAGGTAGACGCTCCGGGGACGGCCCTTCTGTTTTCCGCCTCTCCCTGGCAGCTCCCCCTGGGCGAGGCCGGCCGTCTTTCCCTAAGAGGCGTCTATATGCAGAGTCTTGCCGAAGGCAGGGCGCTTCTCTTTCTCTCGGATTATTCTGCCTCCGGGACAGGAGGAACGGTAATCGAAGCGGGTTTACGGGCCCGGCTTCTCGTTTCCCCCTTTCTCGATGCCCTTATCGCGGAAGAAGCCCTGCCGGGAAGCCCGGCGCCTTCGGATCCGCCCGGAGAAAGCGGGGGAGGGCAGCTTGACAGGCTCCTCGAAGGTCTTACCCGTTACGGTATTCCTCTTTCAGATCCCCTGTTCAGGGCCGAAGGCGGTTCCTATATCGAAGCTCAGCGTTTTTCCCGGGGCTGGATAACCGGGAATGGGAGTCAGGAGAATGAATAGAGGTAGAGCCGCTCCAGAATGTCCCGGATCTTTTCCGCATAGGAGATGTCTCTGGCCCAGGTTCCCGCAAGACCCTCTATCCGGGGAGACGATCCCAGTTTGACATAGCGGTAGCGCGGATCTACCAGTACCCCCTTGAGAGCTTCCGTCGTGGCGTAACCCTTTAGATGCTGGATATGGGCCCGTACCCCTGTCCGGGCATCGGGGAAAACTTCCCCCGGTTTGCCGGGCCCGATGGAACCCAGACCGCAGAAGTTGTTCATATCCGGCGTCACAAGGCCCCCAAAGCCCAAAAAACCCGTTTCAAGGCACATCTGGGCAAAAGCCGCATCGGCGTTCACCCCTTCGACGGCAGCTTCTTCTGTATATATACGGGCAAGTTCATGTATATAGGAGGATCCGAAATTCCCCCTGCTTTCCTTTAGCAGAAACGAGGCAAGCTTTTCATGCGGGATACGCCCCTTGCCCATGATTAATTCCGGTATCCGGGGAACTCTTTCAGGCGGAACTGTCCCGGCAGGAGATTCGCTCTCTTTTCGAGGAGGCGTTCCCGCTTCCTGTTCCGCGGGAAGCGGAGACACGGTTTCGGGAGCTTTTCCCGCCTCGGAAAGGCTCGCGCACGAGAGGAACATGGCCGAAAGAAACAGACTAAAGCCGAAAAAAGCGACAAGGTTTTTCATATCAATACTATCGGAATTCAAAATCATCTATAAAGCAGGATATTATTGAAGCAGTCTACAGGACAATGCCCTCTATAAAGTATGGAAGATTCAATCATATACAAAAGTTTTACGAAGAAACGGCCGCGGGAAAGGCTCCTGGACTGCGGGCCTGAGTCACTTCAGGATTATGAACTCCTCTCGATCCTCCTCAATACCGGCATACACGGGAAACCGGTTGAGGTTCTCTCCCATGATCTCCTGGAAAAACTTGACCGGGAAAAAGAGATACCCGCGGTTAAGGAACTCTGCCGGCTTTCCGGCATTGGGGATGCCAAGGCCTGTATGGTAGCCGCCGCGCTGGAACTGGGAAGACGGCGCTACGGAGCGCAGGGAACAAGGATCAGGCATCCTTCGGACATCTACAATCTGGTACGGCACAATGCCGACAGAAAACAGGAACGCTTCATCTGTCTTTCCCTCAACGGCGCCTATGAGGTACTGGCAATCAGGGTGGTTACCATCGGCCTTGTAAACAGAACCATTGTTCACCCCAGGGAAGTTTTTGCCGATGCCCTCCTGGACAGGGCGGCGGCGGTCATTGTGGCTCATAATCACCCTTCAGGCCACCTTGTCCCCTCTACGGAAGACGATCTGATCACCGAAAGACTGCAGAACGCCGCCGCCATCCTCGGTATCAACTTTCTCGATCACCTGATCTTTTCCGAAAGCGCCTGGTACAGTTACCGACAGAGCCGCCGTCTCTCAGGAGAGGATTCTGCCGGCTGAACCATGTTTCCTTCTTTTGCATAACGTTCCGGGTGTATGGAAGCCGCCTGCGCGGCAATCAGAAAGGTTTGGCGGTTGCGATAAAGAAACTGCGTAGCAGTTTCAGCAACCGCCAAAATGTGGCGGAGAAAAACCGCACAAAGGCCGTAGTAGGTTGATTTAGACTAAGGATCTGCGCAGTTCCTAAATGACCGGATATAGAGAACAAACAATGAAGAGAAATTTTTAACCGCCACGTCGAAGAAGTCGAAAAAGTAAAAGAAGAAGAGGTATTTTGGTCTTCCTCATTCGTAGCGAAGGGTTTAATACCCAAGAACCCGTTCCACCGGTTCGCGGGGGAGCTTTAGGGCGTTCTTAAGGTATTAAACCCTGAGTCTAACCACCACTGGAGAACAACATACCTCGCCCTTCAGGGTGAGGTATGTTGATTCGGCTTCTGCGATTTCGTGGTTTTTCTTCCTGAATTCTCTATAGCTGCTCATATCAGTGTGTTTAGCCTAATGAAGCTAGTAGTCCGAGGGCGCTTTAGCGCCCGAAGCATATACAGTCCTGTTATGTGCCATTTGTCCTAAAATTGGTTGAAAATTATATTAAGTGCCTACGGCATTAGATTGTATAAAAAATCATACAAAATAAAGACTTGACTCTCTTAAAAATATATTATAATTTAGTTTAAAATCATCGAAGGAAGCATAAATTGACAAAAGATAAGGAAAAACACTACATTTATATAGTTCAGGCATCGTTAGAGCCTTCAAAATGCAAAATTGGCAAAACAAATGACCTTGAACGGCGTTTGAAAGAATATAATAATATGACCGG
>JAIRNJ010000200.1 GCA_031258115.1 Treponema sp.
GTGTATCGACTTTTTGTCACAGATATTCACCTGATAAAGGCCAACGGAAGGGCTGCCGGCAATTTCCTTTCCCAGGACTTTTTCCGCCTTCGCATCATCGGCGCTCCGGGCAAAAACCGCCACCCTGGCCCCCCGCTTGTGGAATTCCTTCACAAACTCCGCTCCTATCTGTCCCAGGCCGCCGGTGATGATTACGATTTTATCTGAAACATCAAATAGCGCGTCTTTCATTATTCACCTCACTTTGCAATTAAGCTGTAGGGTAGCCAGGTAACAAGTCCCGGTATATAGGTAATCAGGAAAAGCACAATGATCAGGGGTACAAGAAAAGGCAGTATGGATCTGTAGAGCCTGCCTAGTTCTACCTTTCCAACATCACCGACGATAAACAGGCATACCCCAAAGGGCGGCGTTACCTGGCCTATCATTAAATTGAGAACAAGCATCACGCCGAAATGCACCAAATTCAAATTAAGACTCTGAGCGATGGGAATCAAAACCGGGAGGATAAGGGTTAGTATGGCTCCGGGTTCCATAAACATACCTAGAATTAGCAGAAAAATATTAATAATTAAAAGCAAAACAATGGGATTAGAACTTATCCCCAGAAAAAAATCCGCGATTTGGATAGAAACTCCTTCCTTGACCAGTACATAGGCAAACAAAGTTGAGGAACCGACTATCATCATGGAATTCGCGGAGCTCAGGGCGCTTTCCAGGAGGCATTTTTTAAAGGACTTCCAATCCATGGAACGGTACACCAGTACAGCGATAAGCAGGGCATAACCTACCGCGATACTTGCCGCTTCAGTGGGAGTAAACCAGCCAAAAACAAAACCGCTTAAAATAATTAAAGGCGTGATGAGGGACAGGATGGAGTTAAAAAATTGTTTTACCATGGAAAGCAAATTAAACCGGTCCCGGGGATATTTTCGCTTGATTGCCATAATGTATACCAGCACCATCAGCGCGATACCCATGAGGATACCCGGTATAACGCCTCCCATAAAAAGCTGGGCTATACTTACACTTGCAATGGAACCATAGATAATAAGCGGTATGGAGGGTGGAAAAATCGGGCCTATCACCGAAGAAGCGGCGGTGATCCCGGCAGCAAATTCTTTGTCATAGCCGTTGGTAGTCATGGCCTCCATTTCAATGGTCCCCAAGCCGCCCGCATCGGCGGCGGCGCTGCCGGACATCCCGGCGAAGATAATACTGGCCACCACGTTTGCGTGTCCCAGGCCGCCGGGGATCCACCCAACCAGTTCTTTTGCAAACCTGAAGATTTTCTCGGTAATTTTGCCCGAATTCATCAGATTGCCGGCAAGAATAAAGAGGGGAACCGCTACAAGAAGAAATGAGTCAAGCCCGGATACCATTTTCTGTCCAATAACCATCAGCGGGTATCCCAGCCAAAGGCAGGCTACAATAGAACTTGCGCCGATAGCGATACTAATCGGAACTCCCATAATCAGAAACAATACAAAGGCCAGAAAAAACCCAATCATTACTTCCCTCCGTCTGCGGCGATTCTGTTGTCATGTCCTATAGACCGTTCTATAACATTATAGAGTCCTTTAAGCGCTATAAACCCGCCGGAAATCACTAAAGGGTAATGCTGCCAGACTTTACTGAATTTTGGCAAAGATGAAAAATACATATTCCGGTAAAAAGGATAAAGCCCGGCAAAGGCCAGAATCAAGACAACACCCAGGCAGATCGCAATGATGTCCTGTATATACCCAATAATAATTTTTACTTTCCCTTTTGTGGCAGCATAGAACGTATCCAGGATAATAAGGCGTTTTTTGTCGAAAAGGAGCATAAAGCCGAGAAAGACAATCCAGATAAAAAAGAAAATTGCCATTTCGGTGACGCCTCTGAAAGATTTATTGAACACGTTTCTAATAAAGATTTCATTCAGAATAAGCAATACAATTGCTGCGATGGAACACATCAATAAAACTTCCGTAATTTTACTGATACCATCCAGAATTTTTTTAAAAATTTTCATCCTCAAAAGCCTCCGTATAACTCCAGAGACTTTCCCAAAATTTCACTTTTTGGGAAAGCCGTGGAGGGATCTCACAACCGTTTGTTCTTCGTTTAGCCTGTCGAAATTACTCTTGGGAATTAAAGGGTTGAGAGGTTCCTTATTTATTACCGCTCAAAATCCTGTCAAGAATGGCCTGGTTGTACCACTTCTCGTTGGCATAGCGTTTATAGTATTCCGCCCCGCCAAGTCTGTCTTTGAAGCTCTGAATGTCAGGATTCATATTAAACTGGACTCCTGCTTTCTTCAAGGTTTCCATGGCGGTAACATTGTCTTCGGCGATAGCATCGAAAGAATACTTTGCCATGGCTTTACCCTGTTCTTTCAGAATAGCCTGCTGCTCAGGACTAAGCTTACTCCAACTGACCGTATTCATGGAAAGAGTACATCCCATCCACATGTAATTAATAAAGCTGTAATATTTTATGTCATCGTAGGTCGCATTGGCGACTATGTGATACGTCGCGTTATCCTGGGCTTCGGCCGTACCGTTGGCCAGGGCGATCGATAACTCCTGCAGGGCAAGCATAACCGGAGTAGCTCCCATGGCTTCCCATACATCAAGATAAACCTGACTCACTGGCACCCGGACTTTCATTCCTCTCACATCATCAACAGTGTGTACCTGTTTCCTGGTAGTAGCAATGTGGCGCATCCCGTTGTCTCCCTCGGCAAGGAAAACCAGTCCGAAACTTGGAAAATCGCTGAAAATTTCTTCACCAATACTGCTGTTTACAAATTCATAAGCTTGTATGGAATCCTTAAACAGAAAGGGCATATCCAAAATATTCGCTTTGTTATAGAAAGTGGTATAGGTTGAAGTTCCGCCAAAATAAATATCAATGGTTCCCATACGGGTTGACTGCAGGGAGTCCGCATCGTTTCCCAGTTCGCCGCTGTGGTGTACGGTTATTTGAATACTCCCGCCTGATGCGGCCTCTACCAGTTCCTTGTATTTAAGAAGCGCCTTGGTAGGTACAGATGTAACATTTGATGGACAATACGCAGTAAGGGTAACAGGTTTCGTTCCCGCCGCCGCTGAACCGCCTTCGACCTGACCTCCTCCCGCAAAGAGCACGGGACTCAAGAGACAAAACAGTAAAATCACCGAAATCTTTCTCATTTTTCTCCTCCGTAAGGTAATTATAATAACGGGAAATATTTCCCGCAGAAACACATAACATAGAAATCTTTCCCAAAAAACCGGCTGGTTTTGAGA
>JAIRNJ010000268.1 GCA_031258115.1 Treponema sp.
GGTTCCCTGGCGGGGCTCCTGGATACCGGAGGTTTTGAAAAACCCGGCTATTTCAGGCGGATGGCCCTGTGGAGCGCCAGGCCGGCAGCGTACCTGGGTTCCGCCCTTCGGGAGGAGGCGGAATCGGACAGGCCTCTTTTCCGCCGCTCCTGGAACTACCTGCCCGGCCAGGAGGTAACCGTGGTCTGCTACACCAACAGGACCCCGGTGGAACTGTTCCTCAACGGGAAAAGCATGGGGGCCAGGGAAGGGGACTCCCCGACATGGACCTTCCCCTTTGAACGTGGAAAGCTGGAAGCCGGGGGCCGGGAAGGCGCCGCCGACATACTTGAATCTACGCTGCCGGCTGTCCGGATCCGGCTGAGCCGCTGGGAAGGGGACAGGAACGGGCTGTCAAACCGGGCCGGGGATACGCTCCCCCCTTCCGCATACCGCCTTTCCCAGGTGGAACTGAAACTCCTGGACGAAGGAGGCCGTATCTGTGTCCAGGAGAATCCCCTGGTCCGGTTCAGCCTTGCCGGGGAGGGGAAGATCCTGGGCATAGAAAACGGGGACCTTTCGGACCTTACGCCATACAGCGCCCCCCGGCGGCGGGTCTACCGGGGTTGCCTCATCGTTTACGTACTCCGCCCGGTGGATGCGGACAAGGGACGGCTGGACGCTTCTGCGGAAGGTTTCCCCCCGGCTTCCGTCGCCCTTTAGCCCAGGCCCGGAAAAACAGGCTGAAAGACAGCATCATCGACAGCGGCAGCATTCAGGTTTTCTATATAGTATCTGTCTATAATGTAGACACATTAAAACTTGCCCGAGTTTTGCAAGAAGCTCTAATAACTGAAGATTTAAATGGTGGTCAAATAATAATAAGAACAAGGGTGTCTTGACAATAACGCAAGAGTACCAGGCATCGCACCGCGAAAGTCTGTGAAAGGAGGAGTGCGATACGAGGTCGCTTGAAATAGCCGGCCAGGATATGAAAGGGAGCTTGAAGAAAGAACAATTGGAGTGGTATAAACCAGGTACGGAGGAGACAATGTACGATCTAGCGGCTCTCGGCGAACTTTTAATTGATTTTACCCCCAACGGAGTAAATGAACAGGGTATTGCCCTCTTCGGGCGGAATCCCGGAGGGGCCCCGGCAAATGTATTGGCAATGAATGCAAGGCTGGGGGGGAAGACGGCCTTTATCGGTAAGGTGGGGGATGACAGCTTTGGGCGTTTCCTTGCCAAAACCCTCCGGGACGCCGGCATTGATACTGCGGCTCTCGCTGTCGATCCTGAGATCCCGACTACCCTTGCCTTTGTGCAGCTTGATGAAAGGGGAGACCGCTCCTTTAGTTTTTACCGCAAGCCCGGAGCGGATCTGATGCTTGCATCAAAGGATCTCAGGAAAGATATCATCAGTGATTCTGCCGTTTTTCATTTCGGTTCAGTGTCCCTTACGGGCAAGCCGTGCCGGAAGACGGTGCACGAGGCGGTAAAATTCGCGAAGAAGCAGGGGAAGATTATCAGTTACGATCCCAACTACAGGCCCCTGCTCTGGAAGAGTGAAGAGGAAGCCGGAAAGGAAATGGTCCGGCTCATCCCCCTGACGGATATTCTTAAAGTTTCCGAAGAGGAGGCGCGGCTTTTAACGGGTCAACAGGATATCTCCAAAGGCGCCGCCATGCTTGCCGGACATGGCCCGGCGATAGTGTTTGTTTCCATGGGCCCCAAAGGCGCCTTCTATTTCTGCGCGGATGGGGAAGGTTTTCTTTCCACATACGATGTAAAGACCATCGACACCACCGGAGCCGGGGACGCATTCTTTGGGGCCATACTTTTCAGGCTGCAGAAAAAAACAAGAGAGGAACTGCGGAAGATCGGCAAAGATGAACTGGCCGATATTACAGACTTTGGAAACGCCGCGGGGAGTCTTGCAACAACAAAGAAGGGAGCCATCCCCGCTCTGCCCGACGCCGCGGCCATCGAACGCTGCAGGAAGACTGTCAGGCGGATAAAGTCTTAAGGACTTTGAGAAAATTTAAAGCATGCCGGGAGCCGTTTTCCCCTGAAGTCTTCGTCTCTCATTTTTTCGGTGATGTCTTCAATGACGGTTCCGGGGACTTGAACGTTCAGTTTGAAACCCTTTGTGTTGGCGCTGAAGTAGAGTATGCCTCCGGGGGAGAGCAGGGAAAGGCAGCTTTTGATGAGTTCTCCGTGGTCTCTCCTGAGATCGATGGTTCCGCGCATCCTTTTGGAATTTGAAAAGGCCGGGGGATCGAGGATGATGATGTCCCAGGTTTTCCGCGCCCGTTTTGCGTCTTTCATAAAGAGCAGTGCATCGGCACGGACAAGATTTCCGGGCTTGAGGGCGTTCAGCGTAAAGTTGGCCCTGGCCCATTCCAGGTAGGGACTTGAGAGATCCACCGAATCTACCGAAGCCGCTCCTCCGGATGCGGCATAGACAGAAAAACTGCCGGTATAACAGAAGAGGTTGAGCACTTTTTTATCCGCCGCTTCTTCCCGTATGCGGGCGCGGAGGCGGCGCCGGTCCGGGAAGAGGCCCGAGTCAAGATAATCCGAAAGGTTCACCCTGAAACGGAGGCCCCCTTCCCTGACGATTACTTCCCTTGCCCTGCGGGAAACGCGTTCATATTGCGCCGTTCCCCGCTGACGCTTCCGGCGGCGGGTGCAGATCGCCTCCCGCTCAATGCCCAGGGCCTGAGCCGCCGCTTCGCACATGGCCTCAAGCCAGAGAGCCTCTTCAGCTTCATCCTTTTCATAGGGACCTTCGTAGAGAGAGAGGCTTGCCAGGCTGGCGTAGAGATCGATGCAGAGGGGAATCTCCGGAATGTCCCGATCGTAGAGACGGTATGCGTCTGTACCGGTACGGCGGGCCCATTTTTTTAGATGTTTTTGACGTTTGGCAAGGCGGTTTGCAAGCATTTCCGCCTGGGTAGAGATTTTTCGAGGATACATGTATCATGATAACAGCCTGGCCGGATGATGGATACCGTTGGCGGCATGATCATCGGGGTATTACCATGGGGCTTATCAACTATGGGATGAGTTTTCTCATGATGATTCCTGTTATCAGTTACCGGCCAGGGGTGGTATAATCACTGTTGCCGTATTCTTTGGTTGGGATGAAAAAATATGCCGGCGGGCATAGGAGGTTGATTATGGATAATTCAGGTATTTCAGATTCAGGCGTTTCAATCGATCCGAAAAAAGTCCCCTGCATCAGACTGTCTTCCGGGGAAGAGATCCCCTGTATGGGGATGGGAACTTTCGGTTCCGACAAGTATCCGCCTGAAGAAGTTTCCGCTGCTGTTGCCGGGGCAATCCGTTATGGATACCGTTTTTTTGACTGCGCTTCGGTATACGGTAATGAGGATCTTATCGGTAAAGTTTTTGAAGAGGCTTTTAGTTCCGGGATTGTAAAACGGGAAGAACTTTTCATCACCTCGAAGCTCTGGAACAATATGCACGGGAAGGGGGATGTGCTCCTCTCTCTGGCAAAGAGCCTGCGGGATCTGCGGCTTGAGAGTATCGACCTCTACTTTGTCCATTGGCCTTTCCCAAACTATCACGCGCCGGGGGTGAGCGGGGACGCCCGCGATCCTGCTTCGGTTCCCTTTTCCACCGAGCGTTTTATGGCTACCTGGGCTCAGATGGAGAGGATTGCGGACATGGGCCTGGCCCGTTATATCGGCATGTCCAACATGACCATACCCAAGCTTGAGGCCGTGCTGCCCCTCTGCAGGATCAAGCCCGCCTTCATCGAGATGGAACAGCATCCTTCTTTCCAGCAGCCGGAACTTTTCGAGTACTGCCGCGGCAGGGGAATTGTTGTTATCGGCTACTGCCCCCTGGGGAGTCCCAACCGGCCCGAGCGGGACAAGACGCCCGGCGATGTGGCGGACATGGATTTGCCGGAAGTCAAGGCCATTGCCCAGACCCGCGGTATTCATCCGGCCCAGGTCTGCCTCAAATGGGCTGTCGGGCGGGGAAGCATACCCATCCCCTTCTCCGTTCATGAGAAGAACTACAAGGCTAATCTTTCCTGCATCATGCAGGATCCTTTAAGCGAAAAAGAGATGGAAGAGATGAAGAAAGCTGAACGGAACTGCCGCCTTGTCAAGGGTCAGGTGTTCCTCTGGGCCGGGGCTTCAGGCTGGGAGGATCTCTGGGATCTTGAGGGGTGAGCCTGTTCCAAAAAGAAAAAATGAACCGCCACGTCGAAGAAGTCGAAAAAGTCCCGGATATTTTCCCCGCCCTCAAGCCGGAATACGTTTCGTTCGTATGGTGATTATCCGCGGCTAAAAGTAAGATTGCTGGAAAGGCGAGCTTGCCCCGAGAGCAATAATGGGGTATACTAACGATATGGAAACGAAAGTAAGGGAAACCGATAACACACACTCTGCGATTATAGACGGCTTTGTCAGAGGCATGGGCAGCTTTTCCCTGTTCCCGCAGCTTCCCGACCCGGAACCGGAGACCTCGCCGTGGCAAGGCGTTCTTGATGCTTTTGAGGCCGCGAACCGCAACCTGACCGATGCCATCTATGAGTTTAAAGAGTTTAGAAATGCCCGGTGACTTGCCAAGTAATTCCCCCGGCGGCCATGTGGTCAGTTCGGAAGAACAACTGATTATACGGCAGTACAACGGCCCCATACCTCCGGCATCGGAGTTGCAACAACTCAAGACCGTTGACCCCGCCTTTCCTGAGCGGGTTATGCGTATAGCGGAGGCGCACGCGGCATCCGAGGTTCGCCGTAAAGCGGTCATTAAAGTCGTGGACAAAGGGAGCAGGGTCCGCCCAAGGCGAAGACGGATGTAAGAGACAGTACCATTGAATAAGTATCAATATGGGATTGTATCAGGATTATGATGGGGTGTTGTTTTATTCTATCAATAAAGCCAATAAAGCATTAGATATTTTGAAAGGTGGAACTATGAGTAAATGTAATGTTTGTTATTATTATTATGAAAATGGGTCATGTACTAATGAGGATTCACCAAATTATAGCAATAATGTGGAATGGGATGACACCTGTAATGAAGGAGAATTTGATGACACAATAGCAGATCCAGATGATTATGATGGAGATGACGAAGAAGATTAAAATCGAATATAATTACAATTTATGGATTTCTAGACTAAATTGTTGGCGGACTTATACGTAAATATTTTATCGGAGGACAATATGGGTTTTTGGGATTTTGTTAAAGAAATTGGAGATGCTTCTTTAAAGGCTGGTTTTTCACCTGATGAGGTGAATAAAGGAGTAAGACCGCATCCTGATCGTAACACAGTTCAAGATCCGTGGGGAACGCATCATTATTATGGTGGCTCTAATAATCATAGGCATCACGGAATAACTCCGAAGAAAAAATAATAATAAAAGAGTACCGTCCGCCATCCCTGTCGTGGTGCTTCGTAACGGATTTTACGTTGCATAACGTTCCGGCTGTTTACGACGTTGCCCGCCCCCCATAAAGCAATG
>JAIRNJ010000305.1 GCA_031258115.1 Treponema sp.
CATACAGACCTACCCCGTTCTTAACCCCAGGCTTAACCTTGATTTTAATGTTTTGCGGAACAGGGGCGCCATAGATTCCCTGTCCCTGAGCGCGGGCACAGGGCTTTTTTCTTCGGAAAGTGATTTGATTAATTCAATTGACGGCAGTATCCCTATCGGAGACTATGAACTGAAGCCGGCGCGCTCCATTACAAGTATTGCCGGAACCAAAATAGATTTTTTAACGAATCTTAGTTTTAACATTGAAGGCTACTACAAGCATGTATACGACAGGACTTATCAATCCGTACATTACCGCTATGAGGGAGGGCAGGCGCAATACCAGTACAGATTTGACGGCGTAGGCAGCATCTGGGGCTTCGATCTTCAACTGCAGAAAATAGAGGGCCGTTATCTGGACGGCTGGATCTCCTATTCTTTCAACCATGCGCGTTACCGGAACCCAAACCAGATCACGGACGACAGTGATATTGCTTTTACTACCGGGCCGGGAAACGAATGGTTCTTCCCGAATTTCCACCGTTACAACTACCTCAACCTTGTTGCGAACATCAAACCCAAAAAACAGTTAAACCTCTATCTTCGCCTTGGTTTTGCCAGCGGCGTTCCCCTTAACGAGGTGGGGAACATCCACAGCACCCCTGTAATGGTTCTGGATAAAGAGGGAAAATTTACAGGCCGGTATATTGAAACCTGGACGAGGGATTCCCGTTATTCCGATACCAACAGGACTACTTTCTCCTTTCCCATGGATCTGAAATTTTCGGTTTTCCGGTTCAACAAACAGGGCAAGGCGCATCTTGAAATGTACTTTGCCATAGAAAATGTGCTGGGGCTGGCGCTGCCTGCCAGGGGAAACACAAGCTTTAATTCCTACACCGGAGAGGAGAATACGGGGGATTACCTTTCGGCGGTGTATGAGATGCCCATACCGATACCTTCTTTCGGATTCAAGTGGAGCTATTGATGGGCAAAACCTGCATAAAAAAAATACATACCGTAAAAAAACTTCTCCTGGTTTTTCTTTTTGCTTTCCCCGCAGTTCTTCTGTCAACATGTATCACCGCGGCGGAAAAGGCAGGACAGATAATAGACGGCAGCTTTTTTGAAGAAAAGACGCTGAGGCGCTGGCAGGGAAGCTTCCGGATGGAAGCCATTGGAGGGGCCAGGGGAAAAATTGAGATTCTTGAAAAACAGGACAGGGAGGGAAAGCCCTTTCTTGTCCTCAGCCTTGAAGATTTCCCCTGGATGGAGATCAGGTGCAGCGCCCCCCTTGAAGACGGCAGTTTCTATCCTGTACGATATCATTATCTGGGGGGAAACAGCAGCGGCTGGAATGAATATGAACTGGAGCTTTCCGGTCTTGCGCATTTTAGGTCTTCTCCGCCGTCCCTCCGTTTCCTCTCTCCGCCTGAACCGGTGCAGATCTCCGGAGGCAGGATACGGCTCAGGGACAGTACCTTTACCGGCGCGGAAGCCCTGACGCGGCTGCGGAACCGGCGTGAACGGATCATTGCCCTTGCCGAATGGATGCGCTCCTACTGCCGGAACAGAATGTTCAGGACCGAGGAATACTTTAGCGCCTATTGGCAGCCCATACTTCTCCCGGAAACAGTTTCAAAAAAGAAACGTCCCGCGGAGTGGAAAAAGGAAGGCGCCGAATGGAACCGCGGCGAAGGAATCAACTGGAACAAGACCTATACGGCCTTTCTTTTACAGACAGAGGAAAATTCCCGCAATTCCGAACTTGAAGCCTTACGGAATTCGGGAGCGCTGCTGCGGGACTGGGAAGAAGCCCTTCAGTGGATCTACACGGAATATGCCTGGGAAAAAATCGGAGAGGATCTTTCCCGGGAAGAAATAAGTTTGAAACAGATTATAAAGAGGTAATCATGGAAGCTCAAAATATGTCCTTATCCCTTCTGGAACTTTTCAGAATGGGAGGTGTCTTTATGTGGCCGCTTCTCTTTTTTTCAATTGCCACCATTGCGATTTCCCTGGAAAGATTCATCTATATTTTTTCCCACAGTCTTAAAATGGATGATCTGAAAGAAAAAGTAAAATCCTGCATACCGGACAATAAAATTGAGGAGGCAAGGGAGTATCTTTCTTCCCTTGCAAGGAAGCGCATGGGGGCTTCTATACTTCTCACTCTGGTAAACCACTCCGATCTTTCCGAGCACCAGATGGAACGGGCGGCAGAGACAGAAGCCTTAGGCTGCATCAATTCTCTGGAAAGCGGTTTTAACTTTCTCGTTGCCCTGGGTTCCCTTTCCCCCCTGACAGGATTTCTGGGCACCGTTTCGGGGATGATAGGCGCCTTCAGATCCATTGCGGAGGCAACCGAAGTTAACGCGCAGATCGTTGCAAACGGCATCTATGAAGCCCTCATAACCACCGTTTTCGGTCTTATCATCGCCATCATCGCCATGGTTGCCCATTCACTCCTGAGCCATCCGGTAGACCGTTTTGCGGCGGATACGGAACAGTCCTGCTCGGAGCTGATCACGGAATTTGCAATACGGTCCGAAAGGGCCGCAAAGAAAACGCTTGAAACGGCAGCAGTACAAGATGAAGCTTAGAAAAAAAAGAGGCAGTCTCTTCGGGGATTCCAGCGCCTCAAGCGACATAGCGTTTCTGCTTATCATTTACTTTATTGTGATTGCCGGTTTCAATGTCAACAAGGGTTTCCTCATGAATCTGCCTGCAAAAGACTCCACCCGGCTGATACAGAAAGACAGCCTTTTGCGTTTTGAACTTGACGGAAACGGACAGATTATTTACAAAAGCGAAATCCGGGATTTTGGTTTTGCCGAACAGGAGATCGGCGCGGCGGTGGCAGATAACCCCAACATGGCGGTAATGCTCAGCATAGATCCTGCCACTCCCTGGCAGAACGTTGTTTCCTTTGTGGAAATAGCCCAGAAATGCAAAATAGATTCATTTTCCTTTTCGATGAAAAAAAGCGGGGAGGAACGGTGAAACTGCGGCGCAAGAGGGAACATTTTGTCATCCCCCTCAACTCCATGTCGGACGTAGCGTTCCTGCTCCTCATATTCATCATGCTGGTAGCCCTGATCAACTACAGGCGGGAAGTAAAGATAGAATATCCTGAGGCGCAAAGCGCAAAGCGTACCAGTGCGGAAAAGAACCTTGAAATATGGATTGACAGGGCCGGCGGCGTATACCTTGACGGACTTCCGGCCTCCCTTGCCGAAGTTGAAACGGAGGTGGACAATCTCTACAGGACGGCTCCTGACACCCGCATTCACATCATTGCCGACAGGGATACTTCCTTTGAGCGGGTCAACCGGGTGCTGGGCATACTCCAGATACTCCAGTACCGCGTTGTAAGTTTTGTGGTGAAAGATGGATAAGATTGTCCGTACACGGATACTGCTGTTTATCATCGTTGCCGCCCTCCACGGCTTTCTCATATTCTTTCTGGTTTTCAGACTGAATGCCGTACAGCCTGAAATACAGGAAAACGCCCAGGTGATGAAGCTTGCCGATATCGAAGAGCTTGAAGAACCGCCGCCGCCTCCCCCCCCTCCCCCGCCGCCTCCCCAGCTTGCGCCTGACAATGCCGTGGAATCCATCGCAGAAAACATAATCGAAACCGAAGAGGAGCCTGATCAGACAGTGCTTGCACCCGGAACTCTCCTGACAGTGCCGCCGGTTCAGCTTTCCGGAGGCGAAGACTATCTGCCCATGCACAAAATTTCAGTGCCGCCAAAACTCCTTAATGAAAAAGATATTGCCGCCACCCTGAGGAGTCTCTATCCTCCGATTGCGCTCCGTTCCGGAATCGAAGGCAGGGTTATTCTTGAGCTTTTTGTTGATATGAACGGAGAAGTAAAACGCATAGAGATACTGCAGGAAACGCCGAAGGACAGAGGCTTTGCCGAAGCGGCAATAAAAGTATTCCGGGATGCAAAATGCAGTCCTGCCCAGGCCAACGGGGAGCCGGTTTCCGTGCGCTGGCGCTATCCTGTCAGCTTTAGAATCAGATAGTGTCTGTCCATAAAATAATCAGCTTTTGAACAGGCCCCAAAAAAGGAAGAGCGCTTTTTACCGCCGCTCCTCAGTCCTGCTCAGTTTTGCCTTAAGCACTTCACCGTAAAGATGCATGGATTCCTCAAGGCTTATCAACTGGGAGACTTCATCGGGTTTAATGCTGAGCATACGGGACAGAATAAACACATGGGTTTTCATAATGTCTACGATACGTTTTTCGGCCTCGTGCTTGCCGTATTCGGAGAAGGCGCGGTTGATCTCTTCATCCACGCCACGGTCAAGCTGGTGCATGAATACTGCCAAGACATCACCCTGGGCGGAAAAATCACACTCTCCCCTGACTCTGGCCTCCGACAGAAGCGGGCCTATCATCTTGGCGTAGAATTTTTTGTCATAAAGCCGCAGCCTGTCCTTGAGCATGACTCCGCCGCCCCGGTTCCAGCCATCCTGATGGGTCTTAAGGTATTCCGACACAAAAGATACGGTGCTTATCCCCATGCCCCGGGAAAGTTCAATGGCCCGGCGGATCCGCTCGAAGCAGGAAAGCGTTTTGTCTTCGACGATGGGCCGGGCCGCATGTTCCAGCACCAGATAATGATCCGCGCACATCCGCTCCAAAAGGGCATCCTTTGAATCAAAGTGATGGTAGAGGGCTCCTTTGGTTACTCCGGAACGGTCTGCTATCTGCTGCATACTGGTTCTTTCGTAACCCTGCTCCATAAAGAGTTCCTCCGCCGCCCGCATAATATCGGTGAAGGTCTCGGCCTTCTGTTTGTCACGACGGTTCAATTGCAACCTCCCTGTTTTTAATAGACATTGATTCATGTTCCAGCCCAACTCCGTGGGCTTCGGGATTCTGATGGTAATACAACAGTGTTACTACGATACCGGCTGCCAGCAGAATAATATTAAGCATAAAAGGGAAACTCCGGTTTATACCCGAAAGAATACCCCCGATCCAGCCGAAGGGAGAAGTGGCAAACATGACGATCATGTGCTGGATGGCCATGACCCTGGCCCGTTCCGCCACGTCCACATGAAGGGCCACCAGCGATTCCGCCAGCATGGCAAGCGTTCCCGAACCAAAGGCATCAAAGAACAGGGAGATGCAGAGAATCCCGTAACGGATAAAACCGCTTGAAGGGGATGAAACCAGAAGCATCTGCCCGGCGATATATGCGCCGAAACCGAAGAGCAGGGGAGTTCTGAGCGTAAGCTTTGAAAGCTGGGGAACCACCAGAAAGAGAAAGGCAATTGCCAGGATCGAACGGAACATGGGGAAGAGGGGAAGCAGAGGATCGGGAACAAGGAGTTTTTTGCTTACAATGACCTGCCAGAAGGTGATGTTCACCATCTGAACCGCTCCGACGAGGGCTGCGATTGCCAGAGAAAAAACAGTCCCTTTGGAACGGCCGATGATTTTGAATACCACGCCGTAACCGGCCAGAAGACTGAAGAAGTTTACTCTTTTGGTTTCCTGTATACGCACAATTCCCGTGCGTGTCTCTCTGGAAAAATGGTAAAGCAGGAATATTTTTACGGTCATCACGATGAAGGCATTGATATAGAGAATCCTAATCGCCGGAACCAGTGTCAATCGTGAAACCAGTATTGACGAGATGGGGGCAAAGAGCGCGGAAAGCTGCCCGGAGACGATCACCAGGGAGTATATCTTTGTTATCTGGCTCTTCTCCGCATCCTCTACCAGAAGACAGTCCCAGGAATTGGTGGTCACCTTCATGGAACCGTTGAAGAGGGCCGCCACCAGGAAAAACCAGAAACCCTGGGCCCTCATCCAGATGAGACAGGGAATGCTCCAGGAAATAAAGTCAAAAACAGCGGTAGTCTTGCGCCTTCCCAGCTTGTCGGTGATCACTCCGCCGAGAAAACCGAAAACCACCTGCGTAAGCATGTAGACCGTTGCTATAAAGCCGACATCCGCATCCTTGAGTCCCAGCGCCAGCATATAAACCGACGCATAGGGGAGACAGAGATTCATTGAAAGCCCCCAGAGGGGCTCAGTGTACACACATGCCCGGGGATTCCCCCGGAGTTCAACAAGAGTTTTTACAAGAAGATTTTTTGCCATTACGATTGAAGCCTGCCATTAGCCTCAGTCTAAACAAAAAAACATATTCAAACAACTAGCCGCTAAGCCCAAGAACCCTGTGGGTCTCCTTGAGCTGCTCCCGGATGGGGAGACTCTGGGGACACTTCTGCTCGCAGAGACCGCACTCCACGCAGGCGGAAGCGTCTTTGAAATTCTTCCAGGGTACCTTGCCGATGCCGGCATACTCCTGCCGGGCAAAACCGGTGATCTTGTAGATCCGGTGATAGTTCATGATGGTGAAGATCTCGGGGATATTGATATCCTGGGGACAGGGCATACAGTACTTGCAGCCGGTACAGTAGAGCCCGGCAAGGCGTTCATTTTCCTTCATCATGCCTTCGATCTGGGAAAGCTCCGCCGGGGAAAGAGGATTCGTGTTATCCGTGATCATGGCGTTTTCTTCAAGCTGGGCAATGTTGCTCACCCCGGAAAGGGCAACATTCACATTCGGGTTTGCCAGCACAAAACGGAGGGCCGCCTCGGCGGAACTCTGCACCTTGCCGGGAAGCAGAGCCTTGATCACATCGGAAGGAGCCCCAAGCCTGCCTCCGCCGACCGGGCCCATTACCGCGGTTCCCAGGCCCATCCTGTGGGCCAGGGCGATGCCCGGCTCCTTGTTCCGGTCAAGAAGGTTATACTGCACAAGAAGGGATTCAAGCGCCCCTTCCCCCCGCTTGAGGATTTCGATGAAGTTGTCAGGTTCCTTGTCCCCGGCATCTCTGTCGTGGAAAGAAAATGAGATATGCCGTATCAGCCCCTGTTCCTTGAGCTTCTTTGCACGATCCAGCGGCCCGCCCCTGGCGCAGACCTGGTTGATAAAGGTATCCAGGGAGATGCCCCAAAAATGGTAAAAATCGATATGATCGGTCCGGAGATTCTTGAGGGAACTTTCCAGACGCTTCTCATAGTCGTCCCCGCTGTCATTTTCGATAGGGTTCTTGGTAGACACATAGACCTTGTCCCGCCTGCCGCCCTTGAGGGCTTCCCCCAGGAACACTTCGGAAAGCTTGTCGCAATAATAGGGAGCGGTATCAAAGTAAGTTACACCCAGCTCAATGGCCCGGTGGATAAGCCTGATACTCTCTTCCTTATCGAAAACCGTCTTTCCGTCCACTTCCTTTGAAGGAAGCCGCATACAACCCATTCCCAGCCGGGAAACCTTGACTCCCGTTTTTCCGTACTCTACATACTGCATAATAACCTCCAATTCATTTTTTTCAAGAATTCAAATTTTGAAAGCGCGTTCCAACGGAACGCCGTATTTCCGTCCGCAGACAGCTTAGCCGTCCTGTGCCGTAAATTTATATAAGGCCCATAGTTCCTCATTTTTTTTACCCAACAGTTCCTTGGTTAATGAATAAATATCACGTCCCTTATAGGCGTATTCCTTGTTCATGGTATAACCGGCCGGGACATACAGGGAGTTCATGTCCGTTTCCGGAGGGCAGACAACGACAAAGAATTCTTTTTTGCCCTTGCCGGCCTGTACAATATCGTTAAAGCTCTCCCTGGCGTCTATTTCCAGTCCGGGCGGTCTGTAAAACCAGTAATCAAGCGGCTCGGGAAATGATCTGGTTTTTATAGCGTAGGCCCTGAACGGCGCTTTGGTATTATGATAGATATAGTCTTCAAATTGTATGTCCGCCGCCGACTGAAACCCGGTCGCATAAGATAAAAGGATAAAAATATTCAGGAGATATAGAGCCATTGCCGGTATTGAATAACGGAATTTCCATATTTTTTTGAAAATCGTATCCTTCTCCGTTTTGGGCGAAAAACCGTAAATCATCAAAAAAAGTGAAGGAATAAGGGTATTCATAAAGAAACGAAGCTCTTTATGACCAATCAATGAATGTACAACAAAAAAGAGAAGCACGCCCCATGAAAATGGATGTTTCGGATAGCGTATAATGCCTGCGATGCTCCCGGTCAGTATGACAAACATCATGAGTACATAGCGTCTGTTTCCAAGCATAAGCTGTATGTATCCGTAGAAAGGCATTGTCCCAAAATTGCTTGCCTTGTTCAGGAAAATATTCTGATAAACATAATTAAGGGGAACTATGGTAAAACCGCCATAGCCCCACCAGTCCAGAAAAGTAGCAGGGATAACAACAGCAATAATACCGGCAAAAATAAAAAGAATCTGCATAAAGGCCTGTTTTTTATCGCGTATCGATATAAAAAAAATCCAGAAAACAAAACCGGCTAAAAGAAAAACAACCTGATACCGGAATTCAAAGGCAAAGCCCCAGAAAACTCCGGTAATAAACAAAAGCCTGTTTGAATATTTCCTTTCCCCGAATTTGCCGGCGGAAACCGGGGTACTCCCCAATATCAAAAAGGCAAACCCGATCATGCTGAAAGATGACGACAAAGATTCGGACGAAGTTCTGACAAACATATAAGGCAAAAAAGACAGCAGTACCATGCTGTACACAACCCACTTCCGCTGGGAAGCTTCATCAAAAAAATGATATGCACAGAACATCATCGAACTCAGCATGAACCAGGCAAGAAATGCGGAAAAATACCGGAGGATCGCAGCAAGTATAAAAGGATCATGTATTCCCGCCGTATTTGTAATTTTCAGGATCACAAAATAAATTGCGGGCTGCAGCCAGGGGCGCATCTTTGCCGGAAATTCCCATGAAAGCCGGGAGGAATCAATAGCGCCTGTTTTATAATATGCAAGCTCGATTGTCTGGAAATGCTCATCGAGGTGGTTATAGCCTTTACTGAAAAACGCGGTTATACCAAGAACAAGGGCCAGTATAATTGTCCACAAGCGGATAAATTTTTTCCATTGTTTGTCATGCATGCCGGATTGAGAATATACAGTTTCAATGAGACTATGCACAAAATACCCCCGGTTCCTGAAAAAACGGGAACC
>JAIRNJ010000320.1 GCA_031258115.1 Treponema sp.
TTTATGAACTGAAACAGGTCACGCCGGCGGACCTTGGAATTCCCGCCATTACCGGCCCGGTAGAGCTTATTACTACCCCATAAAGGAGGCTCAAGCATGAAAAATTCACCAAAAAACAATCCCCCGAAAAAAAAGACCAAACCCCATCCGCCCTTTCTCGCCGTTGACGGCAAAGAGCGGTTCAAAACCCACGCGGAAGTATTAAACGATGTCTTTCACCAAAAGACTCAGGAGGGGAAGGACTTCCGGTTGGCCCTTGGAAGCGTCTGGCCCCTTGATACGGGCGGCTACGTCTGTTTTTTTCCCCTGGCCGAACAAACGAAAGGCGGCTGGCACGCTCCCCATGACACCAGCTGGCTGAACATCCCGTCCCCCGACGAAAGAACCTTAACCCAAATACGGTTGCCCGGGGCCCCCGAAGAAACGCCCATCCCGTCCGGCGCCCACTGCGCCGTTTTTGTCCGCGACGGGGACAAGGGTTACCGCTTTTTCGGCAAATTTACCCGCACCGAACCCAGCCAGGGAATCGCCCGGTGGAAGAGAAGGGCCGCCGCCATAGTGTGGCCGGACAAACCTAAGCCGTAACGAAAAACCGCCAAGAAGCGCCGTACTTCCGGGGACGGCACGAAAATTGGCGCCGGCCGCCTATTATGCTAAAAACACCCGGATTTTAGGAATTTTCGCCACGAACGGAACGAACAGACACGAACGGATCGGGAAATTTAGAGAATTTGTTCGTGTGGTTAGTGAGGTTCGTGGCGAATTTCTTCGGTAAAAGTAAAATTCCTGGATTTTGGGGCAGCCTCTATTGACAATATTAAAAAAATCCCCAGGCTATAGACATGCATAAGGGTGAACAGACAAGCGGATTTGAGATTCTTGATACGGTAGAGCTTGAAGAGCTCAAGGCAAAGGGCATCTGGGCCCGGCACAGGGAGAGCGGGGCGGAAGTATTTCACATCGTACATGATGATGAGGAGAACCTTTTTGCCTTTGCCTTTGCCACAGCCCCGGAGGATTCGGCCGGAGCTGCCCATATTCTGGAACATTCGGTTCTCTGCGGTTCGGAGAACTACCCCCTCAAAGATGCCTTTCTGGTTCTTGCCCAGGGGAGCCTCCAGACCTTCCTCAATGCCTGGACTTTTCCCGACAAGACCGTGTATCCGGCCAGTTCTGTAAACGAAAGGGATTATTTTAACCTCATGGCGGTGTACGGGGATGCGGTTTTTCATCCCCTGCTGCCCGAATGGGTCTTTATGCAGGAGGGGCATCACTTTATACCCAACCCTCCTTCCATCAGCGGGGTGGTTTACAATGAGATGAAGGGGGTCTACTCGTCCCCGGACACCTATGCGGGGCTCTGGTCTATAAAGTCCGTGCTCAAAGGTACGCCCTACGAGTATGAATCAGGCGGGGATCCGGAAAAGATACCCGGTTTAAGCTGGGAAGATCTCAGGGAATTTCACCGGCGGCGCTATTCTCCTGCCAACTGCAGGATATTCCTTGCGGGGAATATCTCCACGGAAAAACAACTCGCCTTCCTTCATGAAAAGTTCCTCAAGGGGATTTCCGCGGAGAAAGAGCTTCCGCACATAAACGCCGTTCCCCGCTGGAAAGAGAAGCGGGAATACCGGATTCCCTGTCCCGCGGGAACAGGGCTAAAACCCACCGCCTTTCTTTCCTGGCTCTGCTCTTCGGATCCCGCGGATACTGCGGAAATCATGGCTCTTTCCTGCCTTACGGAAATTCTTCTCGGTCATGACGGTTCCCCCCTTTTGCGTATTCTCATTGAATCGGGCCTTGGGGAAGATCTGGCCCCCGGCAGCGGTTTTGAGAATGAATTACGGGAAACCGTCTTTACCGCAGGGCTCCGGGGTCTTGAAAACTCCTCTTCCGCGGCGGATCTTGAAAAAATCATCATGGACGCTCTGGAAAAACTTGTCCGGGAGGGCATTCCCTCGGAGGAAATTGAGGCCGCCATGCTCGGCATGGAGTTTTCAAACCGGGAGATCCGGCGTTCCGGCGGTCCCTGGGCTCTGGTATGGCTCAGAAGAAGTCTGCAGGGCTGGATTCACGGGACAAAACCCTGGGAACGGCTTCTCTTCAAGCCTGCCATGGCGGAAGTGAAGCGCCGGATGGCTCTGGAACCGCGTTACTTTGAAAGTCTCATCAAAAAGCACCTTCTCGATAATCCCCACCGGGCCCTGGTGATCCTGGAGCCGGAAGCGGATTTTCTTGAAAAAAAGGAGAATGAAACTGCCGCGGCTCTCAGGGCGCGGGCCGCCGCTCTCTCCAAAGGGGAAATTGAGGCTCTGGAAAAGAAAAACGCCGGGCTTGAAGCCTGGCAGGAGAAAGGGGACAGCCCGGAAGCGCTTGCAAGTATTCCCCACCTTTCAAGAGCGGATCTCTCGCCCGAAGTGGAAAAGGTAGACCGGCGGCTCTGTGATGCACGGGGCGTCCCCCTTTTGGCCCATGAACTCTATACCAACGGTATAAGCTATCTGGAACTGGCTTTTCCGGTGGATACCCTTCCCCCGGAAGATTACCTCTGGCTGCCGCTTTTCAGCCGGGTAGTAACATCCCTGGGGCTTCCCGGCATGGATTACGGGGAAGTTTCCAGCCTTTTCGCCCGGACAGCCGGAGGTTTTGATGCGTATCTTGAGACCGGTTCGGCTGTTGAACATTCAAGTTCTGCGGTTTCCCTGCCCGGAGGCATTCTCGACATCAGGGGCCGTGACTGGCTTATGTTCAGACTCAAGGCTCTGGATGAAAAATTTGCAGACTCAAGCGATCTCGCCCTGCGTCTCATCACCGAGGCGGATTTTTCCGATCTGCGGCGCATCCGGGATCTGGTTCTGGAGATGAAAAACCTTAGCGGCTCAAGCCTGGCTCCCCTGGGCCAAAGCTATGCTTATGCCCGCTCCGGAAGGAATTTTTCCCGGGCCCGGACGGTGGAAGAAATCTGGAACGGCCTGTCCCAGATCCTCTTTGTTCACCGGCTTGCGGCCATGGACACCGCCGAACTTGCCGCACGGCTCACCCGCATCAGGGATACCCTGATTACCGGGGCGGGACTCATCGCAAACTTAAGCGTTTCACCGGAAAGGATGAAGGAAGCCCTCGCTGTTACCGGGGAGCGTTTCGGCGCTTTCGGCCCTCCCCGATCCCGTAAAACCGGAGGCCGGGAAGCCCTGCTCCCGTATCTTTCCGTGCCGCCCGCGGAGTCTTCTGCAGGGCAGGAAGAAACCGGGGAGGCTGAAGTTTTTGCCGCTCCCTCTCTCCAAATCGGTTTTGCCGCCACAAGCCTCTCCGCCGCCTCCTGTCTTTCGCACTACTATGCGCCTGAACTGGTGCTTTCCCACCAGCTTTCCACCGGCGCGCTCTGGGAGCACATACGGATGAAAGGCGGCGCGTACGGAGCTTCCGCCCATGCACATCATGCGGAAGGCACTTTTACCTTCTCCACCTACCGGGATCCCAATCCCTTCCGTTCCCTGGAAGCCTTTTCTTCGATTTTGAAAAATTTTGACAAGATTGAAGCGGAAAAGGCGGGAGATGCCGCGCACCGGGAAAGTGAGCTTGAAAAACTCATCATCGGCGCCTATTCCAGGGAAACCCGCCCCCAGGCCCCTTCGGCAAAGGCTTTTTCGGATTTCCTGTGCTTTCTCTATGGAATCGACGACAGTTACCGTTCCCGGAAGCTTAAAGGCATCATCTCGGTGCGCTCCGAAGATCTTTCTGCCGCGGCCGCCCGCCTGGCATCGCAGAAACCCTGCTGCCCGGTAATTATCGCCGGAAACGCCCTCGCGGAAAAAGCCGCCGCGGATCTGGGAGTCAGGGTGAAGACGCTGCCGGTGTAAAGGATTCATGTTTTTTTCTGACCATTGAAGCATCCCCCATCTGAACGCCCTCTATAATAGTGTCGCCCGTAAAGCCGTTTGTTTTTATGGGTAGAACTTTATACCGGAGGCATATATGTACGTTACGGCCTATGCCCCCTGCGGGGCCGAAGGAATCATCATCCGGGTGGAGGCGGATATACGCCGGGGTATCCCCGGAGTGGACATTACCGGTTTGGCGGAAGGGGCGGTGCGGGAGGCCCGGGAACGGGTCAGGGCAAGTTTCCGCAATTCAGGCTACGAGTTCCCGCCGGACAGGATCCTTATCAACCTGGCTCCCGCGGGGCTAAGGAAGGATGGCGCCTCTCTGGATCTCCCCATTGCCGTGGCGGTGATGGCTGCCGCGGGTCTGGTTCCCCCTCCGGCCGAACTCATGGTCATGGGGGAACTGGAACTTTCCGGGCGGATACGCCCTGTCAGGGGAGTGCTGGCCGCCATGGCTGCCGCGCTCAAGGCGGGAATAGAAGAATTCATTGTTCCGGCGGATAATGCCGCCGAGGCCGCCATCCTGCCGGGCTGCCGTTATGCGGCGGTTGCAACTCTTGCAGAGACGGCGCATATCCTTAAAGTCCGCGCCCAATCGGGTTCCCTTCCCATTCCCCTAAAACCTTCCGTGTCCGAAAATTCAAGAATTCCGGGCTCCTGGGGAGACTTTTCCGATGTCCGGGGCCAGGAAGGCTACAAGCGCTGCCTTGAGATTGCCGCGGCCGGCGGTCACAATCTCCTTGTGTTCGGGCCGCCGGGGGCAGGGAAAACCATGCTGGCCCGCAGGCTGCCTTCAATCATGGCCCCGCTCAGCACGGAGGAAGCGGTTGACCTTACCCGGCTCTACAGCCTTGCCGGCGTTTTTGGAGAGGGCAGCGGCCTCATTACGAGACCCCCGTTCCGTGCGCCCCACCATTCGGCAAGCGCCGAAGGGATACTCGGCGGCGGCAAGGGGATAAAACCGGGTGAAATCAGCCTTGCCCACTATGGGATACTCTTTCTGGATGAGGCCCCCGAATTCCGCAAAGACGTGCTCCAGGCCCTCCGGGAACCACTTGAAGACAGGATAATCACCATTGCCAGGGCGGAAACCCAGGCACGTCTTCCCGCCGAATTCCAGTTGATCCTCGCTGCCAATCCCTGTCCCTGCGGCAGACTCGGTGTACATCACGATTCAGGCGGGGGAAGCTGCCTCTGCAGTCCGGAAGAGATACACCGTTACTGGCGCAAATTCGGCGGCGCCCTGCTCGACCGGGTGGAAATACGGCTTGCCGTAGGAGCGCCCCGGACGGAAATGATGTCCTCTGTCTCCGGGGAGGAAAGCAGCGCGTCAATAGCCGCCAGAGTGCTTGGGGCAGTGGAAATCCAGCGTGAAAGATTCAAAAACATCGAGCCCGGCTTGAGACCCCGCCGCAATGCCCTGATTCCCCCGGCCCTCATAGGAAACTGCTGCCGCCTGGGGGAAGGCGCAGGAGAGGCCCTCAACAGGGCAAGCGCCCAATTGGGAATATCGGGCAGAGCCTACCACGGCATCCTGCGCGTGGCCCGCACCATCGCCGACCTGGAAGCATCGGACAGCATCAAAACCATACACATCCTTGAGGCCGTCCAGTACCGCAGGCAGGGAGAAGACCCCTATGAGGTACTGGCGGCAACAGACCCTGATTAGTGTCTGTCCACAAAGCCGGTTACTTTGCGGCAGAAAACAGTCCTGCCCTCAGCTCCGGTATTGCCTCCAGCACCGAATCTTCGATTTTCTTTCCGCCCGCGCTGAGGCCGAGCTGGCGGCCTTTCCGGGCTTCTCCGTGGTAGTCGCTGCCTTCGGTAATATAGAGATCCAGGGTTTTTCCCAGTTTTTCCAGGCGTTTACATTCCCCTGTTTTGGCCGCCGGGTGCCAGGCTTCCAGACCGGAGAGGCCCCGCTCCTTGAGGCGGGCGATAAAGGCAGGCAGTTTACCCCAGGCCAGATAGAGCGAAAGGGGGTGGGCTATCACCGGAATGCCCCCCGACTCCCGTATGGCGGCTGCCGCCCGTTCAAAAGCCACTCCCTTTCTGGGCACATAGAGTACCTGTCCCGGCCCCAGATAGCGGCTAAAGGCCTGTTCGATGTTTTTTACAAGCCTCCGCTTGATAAGAAAGGCCGCAAAATGGGGCCGCCCGAGGGAACTTCCCTTTGAGAAGGCGGCAATGTCTTCAGGCTTTGCTTCAATCCCCTGTTCCTCCATCCGATCAAGGATCTCCCGGTTTCTCTCCTCCCGGAATTTCTGCAGATCCTTCACCATGTCCAGAAAAGACGGGGCCGGCTTTTTGATGCCCAGTCCCAGAAGGTGGAATTCTCCGCCGGGAGACCAGCCGTTTTTTCCCGTCTCCTGCTCAATTTCAACCTCAATTCCGGGCACAAAATGGATACCCAGCTTCTCCGCCTCGTCACTTCCTTCCTGTAATCCATCAATGGTATCATGATCCGTCAGGGCAATGGCATTGAGACCCCGTCTGGAGGCTTCCCGAATCAGTTCCCGGGGGCTGTAAGACCCGTCGCTGGCGGTAGAATGGGTATGCAAGTCTATCATTTTGATACAGTGTAGCAGAAAAGATTAAGTTTTGAAAGAAAAGTACCGACAAAGGCTCAAAAATTTGCCTTTTTTGCCGACAATAAGTTGAGCTTATCCAAAACCCGAGCGAGTTTTGGACAAATGGATTCCGGATCGTTGACTGTCCTGGTCACCGATTATAAAATAGGAAGATAGGATGCCTGTTGCTCAGGGAGGGAGCGGGGTATTCGTGTTGAAGGACGGCCCTGAATTGTTTGAGTATTCCTTAA